>JBDWKL010000052.1 GCA_039973685.1 Hyphomicrobiales bacterium | reverse complement strand
AGCATAGAAAAGGCACTAGTGCGCCAAGCACGTTGCTGGCTAAGGTGTTCGCGTGGGTGTTCAGGGGAGAAAACGCATGTGGAAATTGGCAACGACGCTGCTGCTTGCGGTGACGCCAGCGCATTCCTTTATTTTAGATGGTGAGATTTTACGCCAAAACGGGCAGGGCGAGTTCGTCAAATTGGGAACGGACGAGCCTTTTGATGTGGGGTTTGATACGTTCGATGACGACAACCTTTATGGCTTTGATGAAGATCAAAACATCACCCTGACAGAACCCATTCGCGTTGATATTGGCGGGAGCAACGGGTTGATCCCACAAGGCACTGTTGTGGCGAGCCATTACGTTTTTTTTGATAGCCTTTCAGGCATTCAGTACGGTTATGTCTATTTTGATGCGCCAATCTTGGGAATCGCCGCGTTTCGCAATACGATGGCCAACACCGATTTCCTTGCCAACACCACCGTGAATTACATCAGTGCAGAACTGCGCGGGCTGGAAGAAGGCGACCAAGTTTGGGTCGATTCAGCCGATCCGAACAAATTGTGGGTGTATTGGGCGGGCTCATCGCCAGGCGATTACATTCGCGTTTTCACCGAACAGTCGCCAAGCGCGCTAACGGGTTGAACTGAAACGGTAACGTTCCAACTATCGCAGAAACGAAAAAGGGCGGTACGCGATGGCACCGCCCTATAGCTTTGTTTGGTTTTAATTAACCTACTGCGCGGGCAGCGGGTTGGAAACCGATGTCGCTTGTCGCGGTAAAGCGTCCGCCTTTGGTCTTTTCGATCTTGCCGTCACGCAAAAGCTTACCGAAAGAACGAAGACCCTCTTCGCGGTTGAAGCCTTCTGCCTCGATGCTGCGCACAGCGTTCATCAATTGTGGGCGTGAGAATTGCTCGTGACCCTCAACAAATGACATGTAAGACGCGGCGGCTTCCAACAAGTCAGGCAGTTCGCTTGCGCCCATATCTTCGGCAAACTCACTAAAGTTGCTTGGTTCTCTGTTGGGCTTAGCGTCTTGCAGGGCGGCAGGGCTAGGTTGAACTGGCTCTCCAGTGTCTTCGGAACTGGCATCTACACGTTGTTCTACAACCAGCTTCAAAGGAGCTGCGCTTGCAACGGGTTGTGAACCCTCAGAGGGATTGGTCTGTGCTGATGAACGAGGTGGTTCCACCGTTGTCGCCAAATCAGTGCGGTATGGGTCTTCTTCCTCAGCGGATGGCGTATCAAGGGCAGAATCCGCATTTTTAGCGGCGACCGCGGCACGTAGATGTGCAAAGGCATCGCGGCTTTGTTTACCTTCTTCATTGTTCATCTTTTGATCGGTTTTGGCCAAGAGGCGAGACAGATCATCATCATCATCATCTTCGCTCTCGTCAATCTCTGGAGGGGTTGATGCCTCTTCGAATGTAGCGTCACTGAACAAGGAAATGTCATCAAGATCTTCGATGTCAGCTTCTACACTGGCCAAATCGCGGGCAAGTTCTGCTTCATCCGTATCAGTCAGCGTTGTTTCGCCAAGGTCCCAAGCTTCATCTTCAAATGATGCGTCGTCGTCGATTTCTTCAAGATCATCTTGAGCGATTGCAGCTTCGAGATCGGCGCGTTTGACCTTGATCACACGCGCAACCCGTTGAGCTGCAACATCATCTTCGGTTGAAACCTCTTCACTCTCAGAGATATCAGCCAATGTGGCCTCGTCGATATCCACATTGCGGCTTTCAAGGCGGGCAAGGATCGATGACCTATCGTTGTCATCATAGGCGACATCCTCAGCTGCATCGGTAACGTCATCTGCATCGCTTGCAGCCTTAATGTCAGCGATTGCTTCTGCTTGAACGGTTTCGATGGTCGCTACAGTATCTTCAGATGTTTCTTCGGCATCGACACTGAAGTTTGAGATGTCGAAATCTTCGACGGCGGTATCAGTTGCTTTTGCGGATTCTACTTCCGCTTCCGTAACATCGGCAACGTCGACCGCTGCTTCGACAACTTCTTCAGCAATTTCTGAAGTTTGTGTGTCTAGGACATCTGCATGCTGATCTTCTGAGAAATCATCATCATCGTTCTCTGTCTCGGCTTGGGATACCACTGCGCGGATGCGCTGTAGCTTAGCGGCAATGCTGTCGCTTTGAGCGGTTTCTGCCTGCGGCAGAGGTGCGTCATTCGCATCATCTTCAGCGAGTTCCGGAGTGCTTGGCGCAAAAAAGGCATCGGCTTCCGGCATTTCAGCAGCAAGGTCACGTGATGGAACGACGTCTTGCGCTTCTTTGTCAGCTTCGGGCTCGGCTTCTTGACGTTCCGCTTCCAGACGTTCTGTTTCAGCACGCTCAGCTTCAAGACGCTTCAGCTCTTCGTGTTCAGCGGTTTCTTGTGCCTCTTTGATACGAACTTCCTCAGCGACGTGGGCATCTGCTTTGGCTGTGGCCTGCGCAGCACGAGCAGCTTCAGCTGCGATTAGCGCTTCGGCTTTGAGGTTTGTTTTTGGGGCGGGAGCAGGTGGATCGTCTTGTATGACCTCTGCCGTTTCTGCGGCACTTAAGACGATCTGTCCCTCATGTTCGCGGACTTCGACACGGCGCGAGGTCTCTTTCTGCGCGATACGAGACAACATCTCTGCGTCAGGTTGTGGCGGTTGGGCACCAAAGTATCTGTCCTCATGTGCAAGGTCGCGGAAATATTCTGCGATGACCTTCATAGTGCCGAAGGAGTCGTCGAAACCCTCCAGCGTGCATGAAAAGGTGCCGTAGGAAACCGTTAGGATTTTATTATTACTCATCATAGGATGCTCGTCCTCTGCGGTTTTGCAGGTTGATGTTTACGATATCACTAAGGGCGAAAGAGGCTCGAATCTGTGCCCATTAAGGTATCATTTCGTGGCTATATTGTGTTGGGTTTCCTAAAAAGCGCTTGATTTCCCTATGAAACGCGCGGTTGCATATAGTCTTGCCCCAATATCTCTGCGTCAGGTTGTGGCGGTTCGGCACCAAAGTATCTGTCATCAGATGCAAGGTCTCGGAAATATTCTGCGATGTCCTTCATAGTGCCGAAAGAGTCGTCGAAACCCTCCAGCGTGCATGAGAATGTGCCGTAGGAAACTGTCAAAATTTTATCATTACTCTTCATGGGATACTCGTCCTCTGCGGTTTTGCAGGTTGATGTTTACAATGTTACCAAGGGCCAAAGAGGCCCGAATCTCTCTCCATTAAGGTATTATTTCATGGCGACATTGTGTTGACTTGGCGGCATTGTGTTGGATTTCCTAAAGAGCGTTAACTTCCTTATGAAAAGCCCTGTTGTACATAGTCTTGCCCCAATTGCTCTTATAGGCGGTGGGAATGTCGGACCCGATGATTTGAGTCTTGCCTTAAAAATTGCGCCGACCTGCGTAGCTGCGGATGGTGGCGCGAATGTGGCTGTCGCGGCGGGAATTATTCCGGCGGCAGTGATTGGTGATTTCGATTCTGTGACATCTGATACGCTTTCGAAAATCCCTGTAGATCGCCATCATCATATTGTTGAGCAAAATAGTACTGATTTTGACAAGTGTTTGCGCAATATTTCAGCGCCAGTGGTTATTGCTGTTGGCTTTAGTGGGGCACGTATCGACCATCAAATGGGGGCATTGCACACGCTGGTCGTGCGTAGCGAACGCCCCTGTATTATTCTTGGGCCTGAGGAAATTGTGTTTCATTGCCCACCTCACATTACAATTCCAACGCTAGAGGGGGAAACCGTTTCGCTTTTCCCAATGTCTGAAATCACGGGCAAATCGACGGGGTTAGAATGGCCGATTGATGGGTTGGTGTTTTCGCCAAACAGGCAGATTGGAACACTTAATCGCGCATATGGCGAGGTGACGCTTGCGATGTCAGGGCCGGGAATGTTGTGTATCGTGCCCCGTCGTTTGATCGGCGCTATTACGCAGGTTCTGGCGTCCCTTCCAGTTCACGAGACATGGCCCGTTCCCGAAGAATAATATAAACGCCGGCGGCAACGGTGATGGCGATACCGAGACTTGCCAAGCCGTTTGGGAATTCCTTGAATACGAAAAGACCTATTACAGTTGCAATTGGAATTTCGAGATATTGCATGGGGGCTAGGGTTGCTGATGGTGCAAACCGCAAGGACCATGTCATCAACAAGTGGGCCAAAGTGCCGAGTAGGCCGATACTCAAAAGCAAGCTAAATTCGAAACTGTTTGGCATGATAAGAGACAGGGCATCAATCTCCATACTCGAAGTCAATGCTAGGATTGGAACCATGATAAACACAGCCATAACGCCGCTGACGGCCTGCAGGCTGATGGGATCGGTCTCTTTTGCGATTTGCCGTGTGATCAGCATAAAGAAGGAGAAATTAACCGCGACACCAAGGGGGAGCAACGCGGGCAAACCAACCTGAGAAAAACTCGGCTGGATCACAAGCAACGTGCCGATAAACCCGACAACACATGCGGCCAACCTGCGGCTTCCGACCTCTTCGCCCAAAACATATTTACCAAGAACAAGCATGATAAAGGGCATGACAAAAGCGATTGCGACGGCATCGGCAAGCGGCAAATACTGCAAGGCCGTCACCATCATGCCAATTCCAACGATGTGCATCAGGGTTCTGATAAAGGTGAATTTTAGGACTCTGCCCTGCATCTTCCACGCGCGTTTGGAGAACCAAACCAAAGGAATGAGGATGATGGCTTGTACGGCAAAACGGACGAGCAGCAGCTCACCAAGTGGAATTGACTGGCCAAGAATTTTCGCAACCGCGTCGCCAAAAGGTGCGACGATACAAAAACCGAGCATAAGGAGAATACCGAGAAGAGGTTTATCATGGGTCATGAGGTCACGCTAAGGTAACAGTTTTTGATGAGCAACGCATAGATCGTACGGCGTTATCGTTTTTTAGAACAGCACTGGTGCTATTTGGCGTCACTGCGTTTGTCGCTCTGTTAACGAGTAGAACACATTTATGGCGCTCAGCAGTTGGGCACGTTTACGGCCAACCCACCCAAGGATGTCTCTTTATACTTGGCAGACATGTCTTCGCCGGTTTGGCGCATTGTTTCTATGCAAGCGTCTAAGGGAACGAGATGCGTGCCGTCGCCGCG
>JBDWKL010000051.1 GCA_039973685.1 Hyphomicrobiales bacterium | reverse complement strand
GTTTTATCAAACGCTTCACCGCTCGCCGCGTCTATGATTGCACGAAACGCAATGCGGTTTGAGAATTTGGCCTCGACGTTGCCAATGCGTTGGCGCGTGGTGGACCAAACACCGTCTGCACCGATAACGGGCGTATCGTTCTGCTCATCCAACGTCTCACCAAAGTGGATGGGAATGCCCGCGTCTTTACATGCTTGATGCAATACGCCCATGAGATCAGCGCGATGGACTACGAGATAGGGCGCGTCATGACGTTTGGCGAAGGGGGCGCCCAAGGGCATTTGCACAATTTCGCGGTGGGTCGTGCTCGCCCGTATAGTGACGGCTTGGGTCGCGTGGGCGCGTTGTTTGAAAACGTCACCAAGGCCAAGACCTGCCAACACATGAAATGCATTCGGCGTTATTTGTATGCCAGCCCCTTCATCTGCAAGGGATGGGCGTTTTTCAATGATTTTAGAGGCAATACCGCGCCGATGTAAGCAAAGGGCAGTCGTTAGCCCCGCAATCCCAGCACCAACAATTGTGAGGGGTGCGCTGTTTGTCACAGGCTAGGCGGCTGTTTCTTCTTTATAGAGATTGCCCTCAGGCACAGTCTCATAAGCCGTCAAATGCGGGTTATACTTGTAAAGCGTTGAGCAATACGGGCAGACCTTCTCATTTTCCGAACCCATGTCGATAAAGACGTGCGGATGGTCGAACGGAGCCGAAGCGCCGACACACATGAACTTCTTCACGCCGATTTCGATCTGTTCTACGCCAGAATCATTGGAGAAGTGTGGGATAGGTGCATCTGCCATTTGTGTTTTCCGTTTTTAGTGCTTTAGAGCAGTTACAGAATAGGTGCTGATTTGGCGAGATGCTAGTACAAAAAAGTTTTATAGCCATTTGATCTATTCACAGTTTTTCATCAACACGCTACATGATGGACAAACAAACGCGGAGAATCCCTATGCCAAGCATGCCTTATAGTTTCGATTCAGATGGTGTTGAGATTGCCTATTTGGACGAGGGCGAAGGCGAACCGATTTTTCTGGTTCATGGCTTTGCCTCCAACGCGGGAACAAATTGGATTTTTCCAGGTTGGGTTAAAACACTGACACAGGCTGGATATCGTGTGATCGCACATGATAACCGAGGCCATGGTAGCAGTGAAAAGCTATATGAATCAGAGCATTACACCTCAATGAATATGGCGGAAGATGTGCGCCGTTTGATGGACCATCTTCATATCCGCTCAGCTTATGTAATGGGCTATTCCATGGGCGCGCGCATTTCTGCTTATCTCTGTCTCAACCATCCAGAGCGTGTGAAGGCTGCGATCTTTGGCGGCCTTGCTATGGGCATGGTGAATGGTGTGCCAGGGTCAAAGGAAATCGGCGATGGTTTGGCGGCGGAGGATCCTGCGACAATTACTGATCCACAAGCGATTGCTTTTCGAACCTTTGCGGACCAAACAAAAAGTGATCGTTTGGCGTTGGCGGCCTGTATTAGAGAATCACGCTCACAAATTAGCGCAGAGCAAATTGGCAACATAAACCAGCCCGTTTTGGTGGCTGTTGGCACAACAGATGATGTTGCGGGCGATATGGATGAATTCGTTTCGCTGCTACCAAATGCTGAAGCCTGCGACATACCCAACCGAAATCATATGCTGGCCGTTGGCGATAAGGTTTATAAACAAGCAGCCTTGGAATTCTTATCGCGGCAAATTTAAGAGCAAATGGCGGCTATGCGTGAAATTGAAATAGGGCAGTAAAAATCCAAACAAAATGCTGAGTTTTCCGCCGATTCAATTTACCTTAAGAATAGGTCATCCCTTTTGATGCGTCATTTTGTTTTAATTTCGTCGCAATGCCATTATATAGAGCATTAAGAGCTGAAAAACGCAGCTGACTTGAGGATATGATATTGGCAAATACATCAACAGGCGTCGTGCTTTCGACAATTGATCCTATGTGGCAAGAAATTCGCCGCGAGGCAGAATCTGCTGTGGCACAAGAGCCTGCGGTTTCAAGTTTGATGCATTCTGCAGTGTTAAACCATGAGCGGCTTGAAGATGCGGTTGCTGCGCGAATTTCTGATCGTTTGGAGATTAGCGACGTCCGTTCATCTGATTTACGTGATGCGTTTCGTGAAGCTTTTGCAGATCAGCCGAATTTAAAAGAAATTGTCCGCGCCGACCTTACCGCTGTTTATGAGCGTGATCCTGCTTGTGAACGGTTTATTGAGCCGTTGTTATATTTCAAAGGCTTTCAAGCCATTCAAGCCCACCGCCTTGCGCATTGGTTGCTCGCACGCGGGCGCAAAGATTTTGCCCTGCTTATTCAATCAGCGGTGTCTGAGCGTTTTCAAGTCGACATCAACCCAGCGGTAAAAATAGGCCGCGGCTTCTTTATGGATCATGCAACGGGCGTGATTGTTGGAGAGACGGCGGTAATTGGTGATAATGTCTCCATCCTGCAAAATGTTACCCTTGGTGGTACTGGCAAAGCAGGTGGTGACCGCCATCCGAAAATTGCTGATGGTGTATTGATCGGTGCTGGCGCCAAGGTTTTAGGTAACATCACAGTTGGCCATTGTTCGCGTGTTGCGGCGGGGTCTGTTGTTTTGAAAGATGTGCCGCCAGAGATGACCGTTGCTGGTGTTCCTGCAAAAGTCGTTTCGCAAACAGGATGTTCCGAACCATCACGCAGTATGGATCAAATTTTGGCTGAGAAAGATGACCTTTATCTCGGTGAAAACATCTAATTCCTCAAAGTTTGTCTTTCGCAAGGGTTCCATCTGTTTAAACTGCATGCCATAGACGGCATTACAATTTATCGTTTCCAACTTTCAAAAAACGGAGCCTGTTTTGGACAAGACCGAACTTCAAAAACTACAAAATTACCTACGTGGTCTCTTCAATACGGATGCCTTGGAAGTAAGAGGGCGACCGACCAAGAAAGATTCTGTCGAAGTTTACATTTCAGACGAGTTTGTTGGTGTTATCTATGCTGACGAGGAAGATGGCGATCTTTCTTATGACATGAACATCGCCATTTTGGGTATTGACCTCGATCAAGACTGATCGAGTTGTATCCTAAATACCTATTTTTGTAGTATTCGTATAATACCGCAAGAATTCATATTTACCGATTGCTATAAATCGAGTGTTCGTTATCGACGCTCGATTTTTTTTATTCTGGTTTTATATTTCGATTTTCAGTTATCAGGTTATTGTTCCTATTTTTTTTGATTGTTTTGTTTCCGTTCAAACGTTGGTAACTATTGTTAGCTAGAATTTCAGCCCTGTGTTGGTGGAAATGTCTAGGAATTTTGAAATGAAATTTAAGCTATCTGCAAAAATGCCGGCGATGATCGTTGGTGCGGCAATGTTTGTTGGCCTCGGAATTGGTACTGTTAGTTTCTTTACAGCAAAAAGTACTATCGAGGCGCTTACCGCTGAGCGATTAGCTTCTAGTGCAACTGCGATGTCAAATGAACTTGGACATTACCTCCATGGCATTCAGACTGATGTTACATTGACGGCGACTAGCCCCTTCACAGTAAAAGCAGTGCAAGAATTTTCTGAAGCGTGGAATGTATGGTCAGTCTTAGGTGGAAATCCTGAGGAGCTTTTGCAGAAAAGCTATATAGAAGACAATCCACATCCTTTGGGTGAGAAACACCTTCTTGAAGAAGCTGGATCTGGTAGTCATTACGATAAGGTGCATAAAACGTACCATCCATGGTACACGGATTTGATGGAAAGCCACGGCTACTACGATATTTTCCTGTTTAATGAAGACGGGAACTTGATCTATTCGGTGTTTAAAGAAGCTGATTACGCAACAAATTTCAAAAAAGACGGCGGCAAATGGTCTGCGACTGATCTTGGTGAGGTTTTCCGTCGTGGTTTTGCTGCTCCCGATGATAATCCAATTGTTTTTGAAGACTTTGCGCCTTACGGACCGAGCGCGAATGCGCCTGCGAGTTTCATTGCTCACGGGGTGAATGATGAAAATGGTAAGCGAATTGGTGTCTTGGCCTTCCAAATGCCTGTTGACCGACTGAATGAACTTTTCAGCGAAGTAAGTGGTATAGGCGAGACGGGTGAAGTCGCATTAGTAGGCCCAGATGGGGTGTTGCGGAATGATTCAACCTCCACGAAGGTCAATGATATCCTGAAAACCAAAGTTGAGTTACCGTTTGTTCCAGCCGGTGATCTGAAATCAACCGTATCAGGTTCTGCGACGGCTTATCGAAGTGAGTTGATGAATTTATCCGTCGTGCCACTTAATTTTGGCGGTGTGAATTACCGTGTTATTGCAATGCTCGCGCAATCGGAAATGATTCAACCTGTTTATTCGATGCGTGATCGCATGTTGACCATCGGTTCTGGTTTGCTCCTCATTGTTGCGATTGCGGGCTTGTTCCTTGGTCGTGTTCTAACGGCACCAATTACGCGTCTTGTTAATCAAATGAGAGAGCTGGCTGGAGGTAGCAATGATATTCAGTTGCTCTTTACAACAAGATCTGACGAGGTTGGCGATATTGCGCGCACAGCCCAAATTTTCCAAGAGAATGCTATTGAGCGGGCTAGGTTGGAAAACGATGCTAGTGCATCACAGATGGCTCGCGAGGAACGTGAGCAAAGAATTGAGCGTTTAATCAATGACTTTAAAGGTAATGTAGCAAAAGCTCTTACCCGTGTTAGCGAAAATACGGAAGGTGTGGCCACCACAGCAACTGATCTATTGAAAGTTGCTGACGGTGCCAGTGAACAGGCCGTTAGTGCTTCGTCTTCATCAGAAGAAGCTTCAGCGAACGTGAGTTCCGTCGCGAGTTCAGCAACACAGTTGAACAATTCAATCAATGCGATTGGTGATACAATTGTAACCACAACAGGCATTGTCAACAAAGCGACAACAGCTGCTCAAGATACAAATCAGCGAGTAAAAGACCTCGCTGACTCTGCAAGCCGGATCGGTGCAGTGATTGCACTTATTCAAGATATCGCAGAGCAGACGAATTTGTTGGCACTTAATGCGACCATTGAGGCTGCTCGTGCAGGTGACGCTGGGCGTGGATTTGCAGTGGTTGCGAGTGAGGTGAAGAGCCTTGCAAGCCAAACAGCGAAAGCGACAGATGATATCACAACGCAGATCAATGAAATTCAATCGTCTACCAAAGGCGCCGCTGAAGCCATTGAATGGATTGCTTCAATTATGGGCGATGTTGACAGTCAAGTGACAACAATCTCGACTTCAGTTGATGAGCAAGCCGCTGCAACACAAGCAATTTCTGACAATGTTGGACAAGCGGCAATCGGTACGTCAGATGTTTCTCAAACGATGATTAGCTTGGACGAGGCGACACGAAAAACGCGTGAATCCGTTGTTAAAGTGAACTCAGCTGTTGAAACTGTTAATCAGGAAACTGATGAGCTAAATCGCACTATCGAAGCATTCCTTGCTGATGTTGCTGCAGCTTAAGGCGAATTAGTTGGTTGTTCGCATTGTAGCGAGCAACCGCTTTACGCGTTCATCTAAAACCTGCCATTCCGCCAAGTGTGAATGGTGGAAGCGCACATAGACGTTTATGCCGTCTTCAAACGTAAACTCATAGATACAAGTTGGTTGAAGGTTATAAGTGCCGGATTTCCCTTTTTGCATGCAACGGGTCAAAAAGATGTCGTCGCCGTGCTTAGCGTATAATACGTCCTCCGATAAATAGCCCGACGAACGGTCTAATTCATTGCCGATAAGCCCTGCAGGGCCACGCCAAGGCGATTTTGAGAAGTATCTGCGATATAACCCATTGAGTTTCTGCTCGGCCGAATTTAGAGGCTCTCCTACTTCCAACGTTACAAAAACCAAATTACTCGTTCCATTGATATTCTGGAATGTGGCAGCATCGTCTTTTGTGAAGCCCTTCATGCTTGGCCATTGGATGAATAGATCGAGCTTACTCAGAGCAGGGCTTGTGCGCTGTTCTTTGAAACGGATCATATTCTTTGGAACATATAAGCGCGTATCGGCGATTGTGATATTCGTCGACGAGGTATCCGATGAGAAACCGCCCAGCGTTTCGGGGTTTGTATAGAACCGCAACGCGATGAAGATCACGCATAGGAATATGAGAACAAACAATATTCCGAATATGATCTTCTTCGATAGGTTCATCGGCGGCCATGGTCTCCATAAATAGCGTCGCTACTATTACTGATTCAGTTCCCCTGCGTCTCCACATACAAGCGAATGCGCACACTTTTTGGCATCTAACTTGCGAGGTTATGGAAGAAGAGATGCTTTTCGTATCAAAATGGCACGAAAATCGCGTTTTTGACCGTTAAATTAAGGGGAACGAAATATAATGGCACAGTTTGAACTTATGCTGACAGGCTACATTATCATCACTGGTTTTGTATGTTCGGCGGTGTTGGGAAGTTTTTGGCAAATTTTTAGATCAGAACCTGTTGGGTTCTCTGTAACCTACTCATCGTGGATGGCCGGTTTTACAGGGGTCATTTTCTGCGTGTTTGCAGGCCCCTTTATCATTGTCAGAAATTCCATTCGAGGCCGCAAAATTGAAGGCCGTCCTCTTGGTTGGGTCGTGGCAGCTAGTGGTATTGCTTCCTTGTGGAGCTTTTGCACAGGCTTAGTGATCATTCAATTTGCATTGAGCTTTCGAGATGGGATCGCCGCAGCGATCTAGTCTCTCTTACTAGGCATTGTTCCAAAACAAGCCCTAAAAAGGGGAAGAGCCGATCCTGGGGAAGGATCGGCTCTGTAACCCGGTCACGGGGTGGGACGGGGAGTGTGGGATGCGACCGGGAAAGTGAATTAGTTCGTAGCGAGGGATCCAACTGAACTCACACGGCCATCGTTGATGGTTTCCCATCTACCAGTGTGGTTCTTTGATTGGCGCTTAAGGAAGGTGTAGCTAGTCTGGTTCCAAAGCACGACTTCTGTCTCTAGGTTGTCAAGAACGAGGTCACCGCGATCTGTACGAACAGTTAGTACTGCATGACCTTCACCGTTGGCTTGACGAACGACAGTGATAAGCAACGCTGCTGGCGGCCAACCCATTGCCATCAAAGCGCGGCGTTTTACGAGAACATAATCCTCACAATCGCCTGCTGTGTCTGAATAAGTCCAAAATTCTTCAGTGCCGTAAAGCTCAGCATCAGTGAATGGCGCGATTTGAAGGTTTGCGTCATAGTTTACCTTCAACAAAGCATTCCAGTTTTGTTCATTAAGCTTCACCCGAACATCACCGCGTGTTTTTGTGCGGCATTCTTCAGGGCTTGTTTTGCAGAACTGGTAATGGCCAATTGGAATACTAGTCTGACCCGCAGTTTTCATGAACGCGCCATTACTAGCTTCGGCTTGATTAGCTACTGTTGTAACAAGTGTAACTGCTACTGCGAATTTAATAAGAAATCTTGTAGTCCCAAACATATCTAAACTCCCACATTTCGATGGAGCCAAATGTATTCGGAATGTTTTTACTTCAGAAAAATATCCATTACTGCATTTTATTCAAATTAATACTTGTTTTTATTCAAATACCTAGAAAATTAGATGTTGTATTTATTCAAATGTTTCGAAAAGTTTCTGAAAAGTAGAATCAAAATAGATTCATTTTTATCTAAAATTGTATCTAACGGCACTGAAGGCAGGTGTCTTATATAGGGGGATGATGAAATGTCGCGCCAACAAGGGGTGTTTCTTGGTGGGTGTTTTTTGAAAATAATTTAATTATTACAATAGTTTAGTTTGTTTTTCGATGGCGTTGGATAGATGTGGAAACGCTGATTTTTGTCATTGTCAGATTGCTGATGAATTGCCTTGAAGTCGTGCATGTTTTAGCCCCGATCGACACCATATTCTGGGCTGGATAGCGCTGAAATTCATTTTTGAAAATGAGGAAGTGCTGTTCAAAGGGGAGGTCGAGACAAAAATCGAACCCAAAATGGCGTCAAATTCTTTTTAAAAAAGATCTGCGCACAGTTTATCATGATGAATGATTGATTACGAAATGGCTCTTTTTGAGAGGAAAACGATTTCGTAGATCGTGCTGCTTCAATTTTTTATGCACTTGAAACGAAAAAGCCGGCCTTAAAGAGGGCCGGCTTTTACGAAAAAACTGTCTTGCAGAGGATTTATTTGGGTTCGCCTGCTTGCACTTTGGCAAATTCAACAGCGACGCCTTCTTCAAAGACGCGCACAACGCGTGATCTGACCTTGCCAACCATCAACAATGTGCCAATTTCGACCTTCACATCGAATGAGAGGGCAGCACCTGATAGGGACATATCCAAAATTCTCGCGTTTAGCTCTTGTCCAGTGGTCAAAGTTACCTTTGTAAATGGATTATTTGGCGCTTCACGATCATGGCGTCGATCTTCAGGAAGGTTCAACTCATGGCGGTTTGTCAGCCAAGTAAGCTGAGCTGAAAGTTTTTCGCGCTTATGCTTTGTTGCCTCAATGGACATGGCAAAGCCACCGTCAAAAAGGCGCGTGATCTGGCCTTCTACACGACCGACGTGATCAATATAAGCAATAATTTTTTCACCAAGCTCGCCAGAAACAGGGCAGGTCATTGCCAAGCTACCTGGTGACATATCCCGTATTTGGCACGGAAACTCTTGCGTGTTGGCTAGCATGTAACGGCCAAGGGTATTGATTTTGACACGTTGGAAGCTACGCCGGTCCAATTTCGGCATATCAGCTCGTTGTCTTTTTGATTTTAGAGGACTGAACATTTGCTTCCGACAATTTTTTGTTTTGTTGTTTGCCAGAATATAGTGACAGAGTTAACAACTCCTTGTTTGTAGCCGTAAATTTTAAAATATATAAAGTAAAAGCCTGTCTTGGTGTCCAAAACAGGCTTTTGTAGGTGTTTTTTTATGGCGTCGCACTACGATTGTGCGCCACCGTCAAGAACTTGGAGGTGTTTGACCCGCCGCGCGCCTCTAACCGTGAAGGGGACAACGTTTGGCGATGTATCTTCACTTGCAAGGGGACGAGAGATCTCGTTTTTATGTTGGTGCGGCATGATCATTCGCAAACTTGCAAGGTGCAAGTCTTCAATTGGTTCGATACCTGCCCAATATGGCACCTTCAACGGAACGATACTGCCAATGATACGGGCATCAGTTTTGCCATTGAGGCGAAGAGGTAGGATGAGCATTTCGAGTGGCATCGATTGGCCCGATTTGTTTTTGCCAATTAGTCCCAGCACACTGACGGTGCTATCTTGGCATGCACTGTGAAAAAGCGTTTGGACGGCTTCGGCACTTTCCTTCTCAAACAGGCTTAAAGCATTGTTCTCTTTGAGTTCACGCCCAAAGACGCTGCATGTGCGCGTTCCAGCAAGTCTGAATGAATAGGTGTCAATATCATCGACCTTCAAGATAAACGTATCTTTGAGTATGCCGCGAATGTCAGCTGGTTCAATTGCTGAGCGTTCGGGTGCAGTTCTACGGCCTCGAATCCGGTTCCAGTATATGTAGAGCTCGTTCGTATGATCGTGTTTCAAATCTGCCACCCTTAGTAGACGGTCCCAAAATGGTTCTCTTGGGACAATTATTTTTTGTATTTGACCGAGCTGTCCCATTTTGGAGCAGCTTTTATCGCCAACATGTCTGTTTAATGAGGGTGTTGCAGAGGGTGTGCCAGTTTTGTGAATTGGAGAGGAGAGGGTGCTTTTAACGGCTTGTTAACGTTAACGAACAGTTAAGCTTGTGGGGGTGGGAATTGGGTGTTAATACCTCGTTAACTTCTCCGCTCCTTGAGCGTGTTAAAACTAGACTGGTTGTTGGGATGCGACCTGCCGTTCATCGAATAGATGAACGGCATTTTTTTTGCCCTGAACACGATAACCAGAAAATTTATGAAGCTTTTTTGATGCTATGTATCGCTATATGAGAAAGTTTTGCTAAAATTCGCCAAACGATTGAAAGGCGAATATCCTTGTCCGACTATAATAATCAAGACCATGATGACGAGAACCCAGAGTTGTTAGGGCAGCCAGAGCGCCAACCTGCGTTCAACGTGCCGACTGTTATACTCATTCTTGTGGCGATAATGACTGGGGTTCACCTGTTTCGTGAATATGTTTTAAGTGCTGCGGGTGATCGTGAGCTGCTGTTGAGCTTTGCATTTTTCCCTGTTCGTTTCGATTCCGAACTCATGGTGCGTTGGGGGGATCTTTTTCCAGATACAGTTGTTGGTCCGTACGGAACTTTTGTAACCTACGGTTTGATCCATGGGGACTGGATCCATTTGATTGTTAATGGGTTTTGGCTTTTGGTGTTTGGTAGTGCTCTTGCGCGTCGTTTTGGTGCAGCGCGTTTCTTGCTCATCACTGTACTTGGAACAATTGCGGGTGCTGGCTTGCATTTGTTGACTAATTTTGGATCCAGCATTCCTGTTGTGGGAGCATCTGCGGCAATTTCTGCTCATATGGCTTGTGCCGCACGGTTTGCCTTTGTGCCTTATGGACCTTTGGGGCGGCCGCGTTCAGAACATCCTGGTGCATACTTCCTTCCGTCTTTGTCCATTCTGGAAATGTTGAAGAACACACAAGCGGCAAGCTTTTTGGCGATTTGGTTCGCGGTGAATTTGTTGTTTGGCTTAGGTTCGGGGGTAATTGACGGGCAGGCTAGCATTGCTTGGGAGGCGCATATAGGCGGCTTTTTGGCGGGCCTTTTTCTTTTCCCAATTCTGGATCCGGCTCGTAATCTCACGGCACCTTAAAGTTTTTGACGCCTTACGCGGACGAATCGTCCCTTTTGTGTTATACTAAAGTTTAGTGCCCTGGTTTGTCTTAGCGCTATTCAGGGTCAAGGGATCACATGAAAAGGAGGCAAATACAATGAAACTTGGACAATTGCTCAATCAAAAGGGACGAGGCACGATTACGGTTGGGCCAAACGAAACCTTAGCATCTGTTTTTGGGATGCTTGCCGAAAAACGCATTGGTGCTCTTGTTGTTTGTGATAGCAACGAACTGGTAATCGGCATTATTTCAGAACGTGACCTTGTTCGTTCGATCGCTGATGAGGGCGAACGTGTTCTCTCATGGCCCGTTGCCAATGTGATGACAAAAGACGTTGTGACATGTTCAGAAGATGAGACAGTCAATGATGTTATGGAGAAAATGACGGCAGGCCGCTTTAGGCATATGCCGGTTGTTGAGGCGGGCAAACTTTCAGGCGTCATTTCAATTGGCGATGTGGTGAAACATCGCATTGAAGAAGTTGAACGTGAAGCGGCTGATATTCGCGCTTACATTCAAGCAGTTTGAGCGATCGGTTCTTTTGCTGGTGCAAGTTGCTGCACGATGGTTTGGGCAGCGGCATAGCCTGCATCAATGGCATCGCCTGCGCGATGAAAATCGAACATGCCAATATCGCCAACCGATGGCATGATAAGCGTATCGGGTGGATCGCCTGCTAATCGTGAGCGGGCGACGCGATCTTGTATGATGTTGTATGACTGAACCAGCACGGACGAAATACCTGGCGCGTCTTTCTTCTCATCGGCCATTTGGCCATCAAGTGAATTCTTAGTGTCACCGTGATCTTCGTCATTAGGAGATGCGCTCGGCATGTTGCCTATCTGATCATGGTTTTCTGTCTGGGATGGGGTGTTGTTCATCATCGAGTTTGCAATGACGGTTCCCATGCCCACGCCTGCGGTCGATAGGCTGACGCCAATCACGTAATTTGCTCCCATCGCCCGACACGCGGTGATCGGAACAGGGTTGACCAGAGCGCCATCTATAAGCCAGCGATTGTCGATGTTCACTGGTTTGAAAATGCCGGGCAGGGCGTAAGACGCTTGTAAGGATTGGCTCAGGTTGCCTCTCGACAGCCAGATCTCATTGCCATTTTCAAGCTCAGTCGCCAAGCAACTAAAGGAGGTATCTAAGTCTTCAATTTGGATGCCAGCCAAATTTTTCATCAATAGTTTTGCAAGACGGCTACCGTTGATAAGGCCGCTTCCCGTCAGGCTCACATCCAGCAGCGCGAAGACGCGACGTTGTGTGAGTGAGCGAGCGAAATCTTCAAGTTCATCAAGCTTGCCAGCAGCCCAGCAGCCGCCAACCACAGCACCCATGGAAGTGCCAGTAATGATGTCAGGTTTAATGCCCGCTTCATCCAGCGCTTTCATAAAGCCGATATGGGCCCAGCCTTTTGCGGCACCGCCACCCAGTGCCAAACCTATTGATGGTTTCTGCATTCTCACACTCCTTGCGGATCTAAAGCATAACATTGAGTTGTAACTATAAGATGAATGTGGGAATTTTATTTAATAACAACAACTTACATTCACTTGATAAGGAGTTGATTCGAGTGTTTGGGGTGGGTTTCACTTCAAGTTCACGAAGAGATTCAAGAGGTTGAGGTTAAGAATCTGATTCAGGTTTATTCAGTTTCGTCATGATGTGTCAGCGCGCTATTTGTAGGGCTTTGGGTGTTGATATCGACGGTGCGATAAAAGCAGGATTTAACATGGCGGTGGCAGTTGGAGCCATCACCTGCCGTACTCACTTTGATGAGGATGACATCTTGGTCGCAGTCCGTGCGCATTTCTTTTACGGTCTGTATTGAGCCCGACGTTGCACCCTTATGCCATAGCTCTTTTCGAGAGCGAGACCAGTACCACGCTTCACCTGTTTCAAGTGTCTTGGCAAGGGATACTTCATTCATAAAAGCGAACATCACGACTTCACCCGTTTCGGCATCTTGTGCGATGCACGGGATTAATCCGTCAGCTGCAAATTTTGGGGTGAGTTCAGTGCCTTCTTCAAGTGAGTTTTTATCACCTGGTAATTTGAAAAGTGTCATGATCGCTAGTCCCTAAACAGGCAAGTAGCCCGCTGTAAAAATGTCTAGCGATCTTCTATGACAAAAGAGGTTATTTTCCAAATCCTCTGATCAACTGCATAAAGCGCACCTGCTCGTCAGCCTCTTCTTTGAAGATGCCTGTGAATTCAGTTGTGACAGTTGAAACACCTGCTTTTTGAACGCCGCGCAAAGACATACACATGTGTTCTGCTTCCATAAGAACTGCAACACCGCGAGGTTTGAGGTTCTCATCAATGGTGGAGGCGATTTGTGTGGTCAAATTTTCTTGGGTCTGAAGGCGACGGGCGAAAATATCCACAACACGGGCAAGTTTAGACAGGCCAACCACGCCGCTTGAAGGATAATAAGCAACATGCGCCGTGCCGATGAACGGCACCATGTGGTGCTCACAATGTGAATAGAAGGGGATATCGCGTACAAGCACGATGTCGCTATAACCACCCACATCATCAAATGTGGTTTTTAGAACCTCGGCTGGATCTTCGTCGTAGCCTTTGAAGAATTCGCCATAGGCTTTTGCTACGCGTTTTGGTGTATCTAGCAAACCTTCGCGGTCCACTTCTTCACCTGTCCACGCTAAAAGCGTGCGCACGGCCTCTTCAACTTTAGCCCGATCAGGCTTGTTTTGGTCGGTATTCTTCTGTTCTTGATTTACAATTGCGTCCATAGGATCGCTCCTGTTCTAACGTTTATCTGGTCGCCCAGAACTGTTTCCAAACATGCGTGATCCTGTTACCTTAAGTTGCCCCGAGGGGCTTATGGCGCTATCACTCGCACTTAATAGTACTATGGGTATACAGTGTGCTGCAACCCTCGTTAATTATATGGGTGTAATTGCGGCATATGACAATAACGTTTCGATAAACTTTTTTGGACTTCTCCATGATTGATGATGTTTATAACGGTAAAATCCTTGAGTTTGCAGGCAATATCGAGCGGATAGGGCGACTTGATAACCCGTCGGCCAGTGCCAAAGCGCATTCTAAATTATGTGGATCTACCATTGTTGTGGATGTCATCGTTGAAGATGGTGTTGTCAAAGATTACGCCCATGAGGTTAAGGCTTGTGCCTTGGGCCAAGCTTCATCCAGCATTATGGCACGTCATGTTGTTGGGACATCGGTTGAAGAGCTTAAAGCGTTAAAATCAACCATGCACGCGATGTTGAAAGACAATGGCCCGCCACCCAATGGCAAGTTTGACGACTTTAAATACTTAGAGCCTGTCCGTGATTACAAAGCCCGCCACGCAAGCACTTTGCTCGCTTTTGATGCGATTGTTGATGCATTCGAACAATGTGAATGCGCTTAAGGCGAGTTCTCAAACTTATCTTTATGCAAAGAAGCTGGCTTGAGCGACAACAACATCAATGGTTTTGGCTGGCTGTAGCTCACTTACGTGGGTTGAGAGAAAATTATCCAAAGCAGACGCACCAACGGTGAGCGCGATGATTGCTATTGCTGTGTAGATAAGAATCTTCATTGTAAGGTCCCTTTGCTGGTTGGTTTCTTATTTGTTGAACTTTAAGTTCTGAAATAGGTTGTTCAGCTCTTTGTCGCTTAGGCCGATATCAACAGTTCCGGCAGATGGATTGCGGTGGCTTTTAAGCGAATTAACAACGGTGATCTTTGTTGAATTTGGCTCACCAAGGTTGAATTCAGCGACTTTAAGGTCTGCGTGAGCGCTTGATGCAGCCATAAGACCGGCGAGTACTGTAAGTGAAAGAAGTGTTTTCATTGTTTGTCTCCATCGTTATTTTTAGCTGTTTGTCTGTGTTAATAACCAAGTGGGAAATGGTTCAATCAAACACCAATCAAACAACCCTGACAAAATCACGCGCCATTATCACGGCGCCGTGAGTGGCGGCCTAAATAGCTGGAAATGAATGGAGAAATGACATTGGCTGCACAGAAAACCGTGACTTTTTCTCCAAATTTAGTAGATTGAAACCATGCTTCGACGTTTAATTCGCATTTATTCCCTCGCCATTTCACCGCTGCTTGGCCAAAATTGTCGCCATCAGCCGACTTGTTCTGCTTATGCGGACGAGGCGATTAAGCGGCATGGGGGCTGGGCAGGGTTTTGGATGACCTTGGCGCGGTTCATTCGTTGTGGTCCGTTTGGCACCTCTGGATATGATCCTGTCGATAAAGAATTAGACGCCCGTGCACGTTGGTATTTGCCATGGCGATATGCCCGCTGGACGGGTAAGCATATTGATCCAGACACACGGCTTGACTGATAAGCTTGTGTTGGCTCGCCAATAGGGGTTGATTTTTCAATCAAAATCATCGCAAAACGAGCAGTATAAAAACAACCCGCTTACCCGCATTTGTGCGCGGCGATTGAGCTAGGAGAAAAGCTTATGATTACCCTTTCATTTCCCGATGGCAATAAACGTGAATTCGACGCAGGCGTAACTGGCCTCGATGTCGCAACCAGCATTGCTAAATCTTTGGCCAAGAAATCTGTCGCGATGAAACTCGACGGCGAATTGTCTGATCTCAGTGATCCAATTAGCAAAGACAGTGCGATTGAATTCGTTATGCGTGAAGATGACGACGCGCTTGAACTTATTCGCCACGACTGCGCCCACGTTTTGGCTGAAGCCGTGCAAGAACTGTTTCCTGATACGCAAGTGACCATTGGGCCGGTAATTGAAAACGGCTTTTATTATGACTTTGCCCGCGAGACGCCTTTTACCCTTGATGACCTCGCTGTTATTGAGAAGAAGATGCGCGAGATCATTCAGCGCAATAAGCCTTTCACCAAAGAGTTTTGGTCACGCGAAAAAGCGAAAGAGCATTTTGCCGCGAAAGGCGAGGACTATAAAGTAGAGCTTGTTGATGCGATCCCTGAAGGGGAAGACTTGAAAATGTATGCGCAGGGCGATTGGATCGACCTTTGCCGTGGGCCGCATATGACGACGACTGGTAAGGTTGGCGATTCATTTAAGTTGATGAAAGTTGCGGGCGCTTATTGGCGTGGTGACAGCGACAACGAAATGCTGACCCGCATTTACGGCACAGCGTGGGCGTCTGACAAAGACCTCAAAGCTTATTTGCATATGTTGGAAGAAGCTGAAAAGCGTGACCACCGTAAGCTTGGCCGCGAGATGGATCTGTTCCACTTCCAAGAAGAAGGACCAGGTGTTGTGTTTTGGCATGCGAAGGGTTGGACGCTATTCCAAAACCTCGTCAACTATATGCGCCGCCGTTTGGAAGAAGACTATGATGAGGTGAACGCACCGCAAATTCTCGATAAAGGCTTGTGGGAAACATCAGGTCACTGGGAATGGTACCGCGAGAATATGTTTGTGACATCGACTGAAGATGATCGCACCTTCGCAATTAAGCCGATGAACTGTCCGGGCCACGTGCAAATTTTCAAGCATGGTTTGAAATCTTACCGCGACCTCCCGTTGCGTATGGCAGAGTTTGGTGCGGTATCTCGTTATGAGCCATCTGGTGCGTTGCACGGTTTGATGCGCGTGCGAGCGTTTACACAAGATGACGCGCACGTCTTCTGTACCGATGAGCAAATGGCGGAAGAGTGCCTCAAGATCAATGATTTGATCTTGTCGACCTATGCCGACTTCGGCTTTGACGAAATTGTCGTGAAGCTCTCAACCCGTCCTGAAAAGCGTGTTGGTTCTGATGAGCTTTGGGATCGTGCTGAAAGTGTGATGGGTGAAGTTCTTAAAACCATCGAAGAACAATCTGATGGCAAGATCACCACAGACATCTTACCAGGTGAGGGCGCATTTTATGGGCCTAAGTTCGAATATACTTTGCGCGATGCGATTGGCCGCGAATGGCAATGTGGTACGACACAGGTAGACTTTAACTTGCCTGAACGTTTCGGCGCTTTCTATATTGATGCCGATGGCGAGAAGAAGCACCCTGTGATGATCCACCGCGCAATTTGCGGCTCAATGGAACGTTTCCTTGGTATCTTGATTGAGAACTTCTCAGGCCATTTCCCATTGTGGATGGCGCCTGTGCAAGCGGTTGTGACAACGATCACATCTGACGCAGATGATTACGGTCGTGAAGTGGCTGCCACGCTTAAGAAGGCGGGTATTAAGGTCATTACTGACTTCCGCAATGAGAAGATCAACTACAAAGTGCGTGAGCATTCACTGGCGAAAATTCCAGCGATTGTCGTTTGTGGTATGCGCGAGGCTGAAGAGCGTTCGGTGAATATTCGTCGTTTGGGTTCAAAGCATCAAACATCAATGACACTTGATGAAGCGATTGCGTCTCTTACTAAAGAAGCAACAGCACCCGACCTACTGCGCGACGAATAGGGGGTAGCCCCTCGGCTTATGGATTGGTTTGAAGGAAGCGGTGTTCGTTTCCTTCAAGCACCACCGCCGTCAAATTACCCGTATCATAACAAAGCGTATCGACATTAATGCGGTTTGCCATGATTTCTGGCTTTTGGTGGGGTGTGTGGCCATGAACGATGACCTTTTCATGTAAACCAAGATACGAAATAAACTCGTCCCGAATCCACATGATATCGAGTTCGGATTGGTCTCCTAAGGGTAAATTCGGGCGAATACCTGCGTGAACAAACATATAATCTCCTGCAATATGCGAGATATCTAGTGTCTGTAGGAATTCTATATGTGATTGAGGAACTGCTTCATTCAATTCATTTGCGAATGATTTTATGCGTGCTTCGCTGGCGGCTACTTGTGGCGCTGTAACTGCGTAGGATGATGCAAAGGTTACGCCCCCATAGGTCAAAAATGAGTTTGCAAACCTCAATGGGTGTTCAAAAAACTGGAGTAACTTATCTTCATGATTGCCTTTCAAGCAAACCACATTGGGGTCAGCGGCACGGCGTTCCAGCAAATATTGTAAGCAACCCGCAGAATCGGGGCCGCGGTCAACATAGTCACCGAGGAAGATGATCTTGTGGCTCTCAATAGGTCGCGCGAGCAAGTCATCTGAAATCATCTGATCAAGCGCTTTTAGCTCATCAAGACAGCCATGACTGTCACCAATGGCATAAATGCGCATATCATCAGGTGTGCGGGCGTCATTTAATGAAATCGTCGGCATCATTTTCTCGGCTAATGCTGTTCGTCGTTGTGGTTCTAATTATGGCTTTAGAATAACTTCTACGTCTTTATGTAGACCACTTTCGATCGAGAATTGTTTTGAGTGGTTTTTGCCTTCATGCTGCGCGAAAGCGATATAGTCGCCAGCGGCCAAAACCAACTTTGGAAACGAGCTTGGGATGGTGTTAGCCACAGGGTCGCCGCCCGGTGTGAGGACGGTCCAAGAGGTGTTTGCGAGCGCTTCTCCGCCTGCTTCACTGACGAGTTTTAGGCTGATCTCAGCGCCGCGCTGATAGAGCGTTAGCTCAGTCAATTTGCCGGTTTTTATGCGCACTTCCGCCGTTGCTTGTGAATTGATATCACCGAAATGACTGGTGACGTGATAATTGCCTTCACTCAGTTGAACCAATTCGTTGGCTTCTAGATCATTTGCCACGGTGCGCAGTCCGCTTCCCTCATGGCGAGCGACTTCAAAACGCAGATATTTAGACGGGATGATGTCGCCTTCGCTAAAGGCTGCGTTAAGGCGTAGGCCACCTGCTTTGATTTCAAAGGCGCTGCTGGTTGTTGGCGGTAAGACTTTGACGCGTTTGGTTCGCCCAGCATAACCAAATGCCCCGTGAACCAGATAATAGCCTGCCTTCACCCGAAAGTTGGCTTTGCCGCCGCTGTAGGTCCCTAGAAGCGGAAGCTTTCCATTTGCCCCTGGTACTTCACTGTAAATTCGCCAAGTCATGCCTTTTTCCAATGCTTCGTCGCTACCAGCGATGGTCGCACTCAGATTGAGTGTTGCGGCTTCATTTGGGAAAATGGTGTCTTCTGATGTATCCCGCTTGAATGTCGGAAGCGGTTTGCTTCGATCGTCTGGTCTGACAGTTGGAAGCGGTAAAACTTTTGCGCCTGTTGGCAGTGATTGGGCGGACGCTTTTCCTTGCGCGCTTAGATCAACGGCATAAAACGTAAAAACCATTGCTACAAACACGATGGCTGCGTAAGTTTTTGTGAGTATTTCGGCTGAAAAACCTGAGATGAAAGTCTTTCTCACGATTGAACAAATTCCATTTTAGCTTAGGTTGATCATAGGTTAGCGAACCCTAGCGATATTCCATCGTTCGGATCAAGCCGAATTGCTAAAATGCACTGCAAAATTGGGACAAATGATGTCAACACCCTTAAAAAATGCTGAGAAAAATGAGGTCCTGCTATCTCATTTGCAAAAACGACGCTCTGTTCCGTCATTAAATTTAGCTGGTGATAGACCAGATGATACGAAGATTGCCGCCATGCTTGAGATTGCAGCGCGGGTGCCAGACCATGGAAAACTTGCGCCGTGGCGGTTTGTTGTTTACCCGCAAATTGCTGGCGGTGAGATTGGCACTTACCTATCCCAACTTTGGGGCAGTGAGAATGCAGAGGCATCTGAGGAAAGATTAGAGCTTGAGAAAATCCGCTTTGCCCGTGCTCCCTTGGTAATTGGTGTGGTGAGTTGCCCGATCAAAGATCACAAAATTCCCATATGGGAACAAGAGCTTTCAGCAGGGGCCGTGTGCCTCAATCTCATTCACGCAGCTTACGGTTATGGCTATATCGGTCAATGGCTGACGGAATGGTATACGTTCAACGAGGCAGCCGCTCGCCACCTTGGTGCTGGCGCGGGGGAGAGGTTTGCTGGATTTATTCATATTGGTTCACCAACCATCGAGCCAAGCGAACGTCCTCGGCCTGTTATCAATGACATCACAACCACATGGTCTGGTTCCGCCGCTTAAGCGGAACATTCCCAAGCGACTTAAATTGGAGACGTTTTATATGTTTTATGAACCCAGAAAAGGCAATCATGGTTTGCCGCGCGATCCGTTTAAGTCGCTGGTTGCACCAAGGCCAATTGGCTGGATCGGAAGTTTTGCGGGTGATAGAACGCCGAACCTTGCGCCTTATAGCTTTTTCAACATGGTGGGCGGCAACCCGCCAATTGTTTATTTTTCCTCGGAAGGTCCAAAAGATAGCTCTACAAACGTGGATGCGACGCGTGCGTTTTCTTGTAATTTGGTCGGTGAAGCGCTGACCCATCAGATGAACAAATCATCGGCTGGCGTTTCATCTGATATAAATGAGTTTGACCTTGCGGGCCTGACCCAAAAAACGTGCAGCATGGTTGATGCGCCTTATGTTGAAGAGGCCTATGCTGTTCTTGAATGTGTGCATTTAGAAACAAAACCGTTGATCGACCAGTTTGGCGAACCGACGGGAGCGATCATGGTGCTTGGTGAAGTTGTTGGCGTTCACATCAGCGATGATGCACTGACGGACGGCTTTTTTGATTCGACAATTGTGAAGCCGCTCGCACGTATGGGCTATATGGAATATTCGGTTGCTGATAAACCGTTCTCTCTCGATAGGCCTTAAGATTTTATTTACCATGTTTCGCCACCTTCGAAATGAAGGATTCTGAAGAAAATGACTTCAATCGAAGACGTATCAGTTAATGGCTACAGCGCAAGCGAGAGGGTTGGAAACGCCCTCAAAAGTGCTGCCCAAGCGACAGGCGTTGATTTCGATTACCTCGTGAAGACGGCATACCGCGAAAGTTCATTCAGACCTGGCTTATCTGCAGATACCTCATCCGCGACAGGATTGTTCCAGTTTATTGAGCAAACGTGGCTTTCAACGGTTAAAAGCGATGGTGCAAAATTCGGGCTTTCGTCAGAGGCTAATGCCATTCAAAAGGGGAGCGATGGAAAGTATACTGTCGCAGACCCTGAGCGTCGCCAACAGATACTAGACCTTCGTAAAGACCCTGTTCTGTCAGCCAATCTTGCCGGTGTTTTGACACAGAAAAATCAAGCTTATTTGCAACAAGCAACTGGCCTTGAACCAACTGCGGGTGAATTGTATATCGCCCATTTTCTAGGTGCTAAGGGAGCGGCGGATTTGATTTCTGCAGCTCAATCAAACCCGACGCAAAAAGCGAGCGATATATTTCCGCAAGCGGCCCAAGCCAACAAGGCACTTTTTTATGGCAAGGGTGGCGACAGCAATACTGTGCAACAAGTCTATGCAAATCTGATTAGTAAGCACCATGATGTTGGTGAACCTTTGCCCTTGAGACCTGAGCCGGACAATATTCTAAAAAGCCATGCTGCTGAGACGGGGCAAAATTCGGGTGAAACGAAAGTTGATGGAGCGCAAGCTGCGTTTCTTGCGGGGCATTTTGGCTCTGCTGCAACGGCGTTCTCTGCGGGGCTTGAGGGGCGGGAAGCGGGCTTTGATGCTCTGTTTGGGGCAAAACCCAAAGATGGTTCTTCCTTCTTCTTGCCAAAATCACGCTATGCGGCGGAAGGCACGGGCGTTGCGGACCCAATTGGCGGAGCGAGAGCTGTGCAAGCAGATAGTTATCAAGGCACGATACCTAGTCGTTATGGGCGCGAGGATGCGGCTGTGGTGGCTGAACAAGCTCCCGCCACGCCGTCTGTGTTTAATCAAGGAAGTTTAACTGAATTCAACGATCCGGTGTCGCCACCCATTAGCGATAGTTTAAAGCCGCAGATCATTACAAGTTCAGAGTTTGGCAAGACTGACCTGCCGCTTGATCTTGTGCAATACTTAAAAGCTTATCAAAAAAGTGAATAAATAAGTTTGTTTTGTTGCTTTTTCAAAACAGGGTGAACGAAGAATTAAGGCTTTGCGCGGTAGGTTGTCTTCAATCAAAACTAAGCACAGCGTTTCATGATCGTAGAACAGTTCATTCAATGGGTAACGACCGCGCCTCCTGAAAAGAGAGCTAAGGCAACAAACGCTCTTGCGCGGGCCTATCTTGAATCCCATTTATCATCTGATGATTTTGATGCTGCGGAAGCAGCAATGACCTTTCTTTTGGATGACCCAGAAGATGGCGTGCGGCTTGCTCTGGCGGAAGCTTTAGCGGGTGCTGAAGAAGCGCCTCGTCATGTGATTTTGGGTCTACTTGATGATAGGCCAGAAATTGGCGCCATGGTTGCGGCTCGCTCTCCTTTGTTGATCGATTCTGAATTGGTTGATATTGCGGCTAGCCGTTCGCTTCCATTTCAATTAGCCGTCGCGGCCCGTGAGGAAGTTTCTCCGGTTGTTAGTGCGGCTATTGCTGAAGTGACGCCTTACCGGGTTTGTATGAGGTTGCTTAGCAATCCTAATGCCGGAATTTTACCGCGAACATTGTTCCGCTTGACCGAGCGCTTTGGTATCGATCCTTCGATGCAGCAAGAGCTTTTAAAACGCGACAACCTTCCCATCTCTGCACGCCAACTGATTTTGGCAAATATGAGTGATGCTCTTTGCGTCAGTGCTGTTGAAGCGCGGCAAATGGAAGCTGGACGTGTTGAAGACGTGTCGCGAGAAGCCCGTGACCGTGCAACACTGACGCTTGTTCGCAATATGGATGACGATGAAATTCCAGAATTGGTTGAACATCTGCGTGATACAATGCAGCTGACGACTGTTTTTCTTTTGCGGGCAATTTGTGCAGGCCAAGTTCACTTATTTGTAGAATCCCTGTCGCTTCTTTGTGACGCATCCGCTTCGCGCGTGATGGCTTTGTTAAACGACAATTCATCCCGCGCATTGCGCACGCTTTATCTCAAAGCTGGCCTTCCTGAGGAGGCTTATCCAGCCTTTGCCATTGCCTTTGAAGTCTATCTTGAACAAGGCTCTGTGCTTGATCCCCGCGATCAATACCGCTTCACCCGCACAATGATTGAACGTATTTTAGAGCGTTATAAATCTGTGACCTTCGGTGAAGTCGATGAGTTGCTCTCAATGCTTCGTCGATTCTCCTCAGAGACTGCACGAGACGCAGCACGTGAGTATATGTCTGGTCAAAGACAGGTTGCGTAAAGCTGCTCCCCATCAACATATTCAAAGAATAATCATAGGACGCATTAATTGATGCTCGGTATGTCGTCAATGTCCCGACTGGTGTCTATCTTGTCCTTCCAAAGACCTTGTATACGACCTTTTATGGTTGGGTAGTGACACTTTGCAAGACTGAATTGCGGGAAAAAGCGAATGCCTTTCGTTCGTCGAGTTTTACCTCCGATCTTCCATTTCACCGCTTCCAATATGCTTCCTACATCTCTGTAATCTATAGTAAATTCTAAATGCTTCGATTCTGGTTTATTTGCATTGAGAATCATAAAGACTTTATTATTTTTTATATCAGATTTTTTAATCAAAAATATCTTATTTTTACTCCCCTTACTCACATTATAAATTGAATTTTCTGATATATAAACAACTTCAGTATCGACAAAACAATTGCCGTCATTATATCGGTACCAATAGCCTGTGATATCGTCACCGCTCTTTCGGCTCGGCGAAAGTGAAGATGAAATTAGGTGGTTTATATCTCCTATCAAAACGCCACTTATTAAAAAGGTGATGGTAAGAAAGCCAGCTAAAACCATAGGTTTTTGTTCATCCTCAGACTCTGGATATATACCTGTTGCCACATCGTGGAGCAGTTCCCCACCTAGTTTAAACAAGAATGAAAATGGAATGAATATGTATAGGTAACTGGCGTAGCCATGTATCAGGTAAGCGAGGTAATTAGG
>JBDWKL010000050.1 GCA_039973685.1 Hyphomicrobiales bacterium | reverse complement strand
AAACGAAAAAATGAGAGAATGAGGAAAATATATAATGAATAAATTAAGGTGGAATTTTTAAAAAATAATGAGATCAAAAAAGAAGGTGATATCGTTATCATGAAATCCAGAATTGATGCAAAAATCCTATTTAATTTATCCATTTATTTTCCGAATTACCTTGTGATGAAAAAATATTTATGCAGATGCTGTAAAGTACTATAAGAAAAAGCCCGCTTACCAAATAAGCGGGCTTTCTTATCTACATATTTTTATGAATTTACAGGGATTTCGAAACCCGCGCACCAGCTTTGATAAAGCGGTCTGGATTTACGGCGCGGTTGCTGACCCGTGTTTCATAGTGAAGGTGAGGGCCTGTGCTGCGGCCTGTGCTGCCGACGCGGCCGACGCGCTTGCCGGTGGACACATAGTCACCAACTTTAACGTGGATGCGGCTTAGGTGGGCGTATCTTGTTGTGATGCCGCCAGTGTGTTGGATTTCAACCATAAGGCCATAGCCACCTTGTCTGCTTGCTTTGACCACTTTGCCGGGGCCAGTTGCAAGAACCGGCGTGCCTGTTGCAGCTTTAAAGTCCATGCCTGAATGATTGGCATAGCGGCGCAGGAACGGATCAACACGACGACCAAAACGGCTGGTGATCTTGCCATTGGTCAATGGCTTAGCGAGAGGGAACCGTTTTACACGCTTTTTGAGTTTGTTCAAAAAGGTAAGGTTTTCTTCCAACGCCAAAATTGAGCTGTTGAATGTGACAGTATCAACAGGTGTTGCTTCTTCATATGGACCGCCAATAGCATCAACGGTGTATGGAAGTTGAGAGGATGCTTGTGCGCCCAATGATCTCAAGACTGAAGCAATGCTTTTTGCTTTGTCATCAGTTTTCTTTGCGACCAAGCGAAGTTGATGGACCTGCGTAATCTCTTCAGTTTCAAGGTTACGTTCGATCTGCTTGAGATCGAGTGATGAGGGGTCAAGGTCTGTGAGATGTGTTGAAATTGCTGTTTCTGCTTCTGAGCCATAACGGGTTTGACCGTAAGCACTAGCGATATTGATTGAACCAACTGGGTTTACATCGACGATTGAGGCTTGGTCGATTGGGCGTGCTGGGTGAGGGCGTGGTGCAGGTGCTGACGCTTGAACGCTAATGCCTGCAGCAGATGCAGTTTTTACGAGACTATCAACAGACCGTTTGCGCTCATCCAATGAGGCACGAAGGCCAAGTAGACGTTCGATTTTCGATTCAACCGACTTTTGATCAAGCATTTGACGGCTTGCGATGCGATCAATCTCAATTCTGAGGCTGGCCATTTGATCTTCATAGGCGTTTTGCAACCGAACTTGGCGGATGTGCGAGGCATTCAAAATATCATCACGGAACATCAGATAGCCGGTCGCTCCTAGATAGGCGACAGCAAAGGTGGCAATAATTGTCGCACCGAGGGCGGCTAGAAAAGGATGAATGGTAACGCTGGTTACCTTATCGCCTTTAGCTATGATAATTCGATGGATATCTTTGCGTCGACCAAACTGCTGTTTACGAGACGACGAATTAGGGTTGTTAGACATACAATCACCAGTACCGGACAAAAACTAAACTTCAGCTTATGATTGTAAATTTTTATGGTTAACAAATTCTTCCCAATGATATTGTATTAAACTAAATGTTAGTCATTAATTTATTGCGGTAATTCCAGCTAAAGGTTTGTAAAAACCGGGTGTTAATCCTGCCTGCGATCGCGCCTTGTCATTGAAGGGAGGGCGCAAGCTACCTTTAAAGTGGCGTCTCACCATATCGTGAAAGGTCGGCTCAGGTTTTAGGCCATGTCTCGCACAAGCGAATAAGAACCATTTTGTACCAAAAGCGACATGGCGTTTTTCGTCTCTGTAGATAATTTCTAAGATAGCAGCCGTCTTGTCATCTTTCTGCGCCCGAACTTTATCGAGCATCGGAGGGGTGATGTCTAAGCCGCGCGCCTCTAAAACAAGGGGAATGATTGCAAGGCGAGCCACCAAGTTATGATCTGTCTCTTCTGCTGCTTGCCAAAAACCATCATGAGCGGGAAGGGCGCCGTAAAAACTGCCCATCTGTGTCAGCCGTTCAGCCAGCAGCGAAAAATGCTTTGCTTCTTCCAGCCCAACTTGCACCCAATTATCAAAGAATGCGCGAGGCATTGGTAGCCGTGCGCAGCGGGCAACAAGATCCCACGCGAGATCAATGGCGTTCAGTTCTATGTGGGCGAGTGAGTGGACCAGTGCGACCCGACCCTTTTCACCGCTAATTGAGCGTTTCGGCATTTCGCGCGGGGATATTAGGTCAGGTTTATCAGGTCGGCCTGGGCGTTTTGGCAAAGCTGGTTGCACACCATAGGTGAGTGAAAGCGAGCGCTGAAACCAAGCTTTCGCCGTTTTGTGCGCTAGCTCGGTTTTAACCTCTAAATCGGCTTCTGCAACGATACGTATCGCGGCAAGCTCTAGGGATTTTAATTCTCTCTGGGTCGACACAATTATGCGGCTCCCACCGCCTCCAGCACCGTGTCCACATGACCGGCCACTTTTACTTTGCGCCAGATTTGATTGATTTTGCCATTTTCATCAATCAAAAATGTTGTCCGTTCAACGCCCATATACTTTTTGCCGTACATGCTTTTTTCCACCCAAACCCCATAAGTTTCAAGGGTTTCCTTCTCTTCATCAGCAGCAAGGGTAATGGCTAGATTGTGCTTAGCTTTGAATTTGTCATGCTTGGCGGCTTTGTCAGGTGACATGCCAATGATGACTGCGCCTTGAGCTTCGAATTCCTTGATTTTTGCCGTAAAATCAATCGCCTGCGTGGTGCAACCGGGCGTGTCATCTTTGGGGTAAAAATAGAGCACAATCTTTTTGCCGCTATAGTCAGCAAGGGCCACTGTTTGGCCATTATCGGCGGGCAAAGAAAAAGCTGGCGCTTGGTCGCCTACGTTTAAAGTCATGGTTTATTCAACTCCAATTTTGTAGCTAGGCATTCACATAGTAAGACAGAGCATGAAAGCAAGGTTTATTTATGCGGTTTTGTTGCGAATCTGTCTATGATGAAAGTAGGGTCTTTAAGAGATCATGCAAGGAATGAAAACAAGAAGAAGACGGTGAAAAAAAGCACTTCACACAAGCTTGTTGCGCTAAATTTTGCTTTTTTGCGTGCAGGATTTTTCCTTTGCATGGCTGCATTCGTTGTGGCCTGCGCCGCTGTTTATTATGTGTTGTCGAATGATGATGACATGGAGTGGCTTCGTACCCGCATCGAAACCACACTTAATGAACGCAGTAATGGCGAGCTAACGTTTCAACTTAAAGGCGCGAAGATCGTCGTTGAGAAAGCAGAAGGCGCTCATCTTTTAATATCTGGCTTAAGTGTCGCTGACCGTGAAGGCCGTTTTGTTGCCAACAGCGGCAACATAAAAATTCTTCCGTCTTGGTTATCGCTTGCAACTGATCATGTTTCCATTCGGAAGGTGAGTATTGATGGAGCTGATATTCAGGTCGTTACTTCAGCCGAATCTATTTTTCCAGATGTGGATACGCAGCCTGAAGTGTTGTTGGTGGACATTTTCTCACAAAACAAGCCTGCCGCACCCACTTCAGTTGAAACTGGTTTAGAAGCTGATGTTTTCCAAAATATTCTTGGTTTTGAAGATGATGCTACTGATTTGTCTGCTGAGCTGCCTGAAAATATCGAAAATTATAAGTCAGAAAATGGTGTCTTAGGCGAAGTAGGGCAATCCAGTTCTATAGACAGCAGTGACAATCAGTCAGACAGCCCCGCTGATATTGAAACAGATGGCGATAATCCAGAGATATTGCGATTGATCTCTTCTGGTCTCAATGAATTTGGAGGTGTTTTTGATAGAATCCATCAATTAGGCCTTGGCGAATTGGACTTGCAAAACGTTGCAATTGAGATGTTTGATGAGGAAAAGAACCCTCTTCGTAAACTTGGTATCACGTCCGCCGTTTATTCAGAAATCAGCGACTATAGCGCCGCTAGACCTCAACAACATTTTGCAATCAAGACGAAGCAAAGTGGTGGTAATGGCATTGATTTGAATGTCACTCATGTAAGCCAAAACGTTGGTTCCAGCCGTGCTTTTGTTATTGGTATTTCTAATATTATTGCGAGTAATTTCATCAAGAAACTCGCCGACCCTATATTCCCCATGAAGTTGAACGTGCCATTTGGCATTGATGGTGAAATTGTATTGGATGATCGTCAATCGATCAGCCGATTGGATGTAAAAATTAGTGTTGGAGAAGGCTCTATTCGAACGGCGCCTAACTCCATTTTTAACGTGGATAGCGGCGCTCTCAATTTGACGCTAAACCGCCGATCTCACCAAATGCTTGTTAAGCCGTCTCCTTTCATTTTCGGAAAGAACCGTTTTGTTGTGCAAGGCGGCATAAGTCTCGCAGACGAATTGTTGCAGCCGTACAATTTTCGACTGTTCGCCAATGATGTGCATCTTGATTCATCTGATGCAAATGCAGCCCCTCTCGTTGTTGATAAGATGATTGCAAATGGTGCTTTTCAATTGGGCCGAAAGCTAATTTCGATCAGCGAGTTTTCCGTTCAGGTCGGCGAAGTTCGAGGCGACGCGGCGGTATCGTTTGGATTTGATGGTAAAACGCCATCCATGTCGCTCGTTGCTGAAATTGACAAGGCACCCGTGGCTGTTTTGAAGCAGGTTTGGCCAGTTTTCATCGCCCCAAGCGCCCGTGGATGGACGTTGAAGAACCTTCATGATGGGGAAATTAGGAATGCTAGAATAGCCACTTCAATCCCAAATGGAGTGTTGGGTAATTTGCGCAAAGGCGCGACTTTGCAAGACCATGAAATGGTCGCTGATTTCAATATTGTGAATTCTTCATTTAAGGCATTTGGGGAGTTTCCTGACATTGAAAATGCCGATTTGAGAGGCAAAGTTAGAGGTATCAGTTTTCAAGCCAACCTTGATCGCGGCAAAGCGGTGTCAAAATTTGGCGGGGCGGTGCAGTTAAACAAGGCGCAATTTAAAATCGATGATTTTCGCTTTCCAGGCCCCAAAGCAGATATTTCGTTGACGGCAAAAGGCAAGGCGGACGACGTTGGCGAGATTGCAAACCGTAAACCAGTTCGCGCGTTGACTTTTGCCAAGATCGAACCTCGTGGCTTGTCTGGCGATGTGCTGGCTAAGGTTGCGTTGAGTTTGCCTTTGAGACCCAAATTGGGTGCAAATGACGTTGATTGGAAGGCTGGATTGGGGCTCACAAAATTCTCAAGCCCCAAACCGATCGATGGTCGAAAGATTGATAATGCAACGGCAGAGATTTCAATTACTCCTCAATCTATGACGATCGACGGCAAGGGTAAGATTGATGGGATTGAAGCTGATATTGATATGCAGGTTCCCTTTAAGGGCAACGCTAAATCTCGAACCCTCGCGGTTAAATTGGTGCTAGATGATAAAGACCTGAAAAAAATTGGCATTGATTTCGGCGAATTTTTAACCGGGCCAATGAGTGTTGAGATTGATCAAGATTCCAGCTCTGATAAACGTGGTGACCTATACAAAATTGACCTATCACGTGCGGAAATTAATCTTGATTTTATTGGCTGGAAAAAAAGCAAGGGCGTGGCGGCATCTGCCCGCATGCGCTTAATTACAACGTCTAAGGGCACGCAAGTTCGTGACTTTTCTTTAGTCGGCGATGGCTTTGGCGCACAAGGCACTGCTGAAATCTCGAATTCAGGCGATATCGCACGTCTCAACCTGTCCAAGCTCGCTTTGAAAAAGGGTGACAGTATTGCTGTGAATGCAGTTTTACGCGCTGAACGTACCTACGACATCAAGATCGACGGCAGATCATTCGATGCGCGTTCATTGATCCATGTTCTAACAGACCGACCTAATTCGGCTGCTGATGCAAACTTTCGGTATAAGATCAAAGCCACCATTGGTGAGGTTACGGGATATATCGCTGAGAAAATTCGTGGGTTTTCAATGGACGTTAGTTTGCGTGGGCCGACCGTATTAAAACTGATGGTTAGTGGGATCACAAAGAATGCAAAGGCTCCTTTTGATATCCGCTATGGAGCGGTTTCTGGTAAAGGGGACGTGCTAACTGCGAACGGCCCTGATGGCGGTGCAATCGCTCGCTTTGCTAATATCTATTATCGCGCGTTTGGTGGTCCTTTCACCATAACAGGACAAAGACCTCCGGGTGTGAAAGCGCTTACGGGAAAATTCCGCATGAGACGTTTTGCGCTCGTCGATGAACCAGCTTTAAGTGGTCTTGGCGGAGGCGCGAGCACTAACGGTAAACCCTCAGTGAAGTTCAATGTGTTGAAGATCAATTTCACTGAGCAAGATCAGAAGCTTCGCGTTGAAAAAGGACTGCTATCTGGTGACAATATTGGCGGTACTTATGAAGGTGTTTTGAACCGCAAAACCAAAGAAATTGATTTTACAGGCACCTATGTGCCGATTTACGTGCTGAATAATTTCTTCACGAAAATCCCTATTGTTGGGCAAGTTCTTGGCAATGGGAAGCGCGAAGGCTTGATCGGTGTGACGTTCAAGGTCAAAGGGACGATTGGTAAGCCTAAGGTAACGGTTAACCCACTATCAGCGCTTGCCCCTGGCTTTTTGCGCCAGCTCTTCCGCTTTAGGAAAACCGATCAACAATCAACCAATTAGCCGCGCGCCAAAAGCGAACGAACTGAACCCTAAACAGGTTTCACCAACACGTGCTTTTTCTTGCCAAGTGACAGCTTGATAACGCCGTCAGCTAAATCGTCTTTAGTGATGGTGCGGCGTTCGTCATTGGTGGCTTTGTCGTTTATTTTTACAGCCCCACCTTTAACTTGCCGTCTGGCATCGCCGTTTGATTGGCAAAGGCCAGCGGTTACATAAAGACCCAACATGCCAAGGCCCGCGTCTAGTTCCGCGGCCGATACGTTGATCGTTGGTAGATTGTCTGAAACCGCGCCTTGTTCGAACGTTTTTTCTGCTGTTTCTTGAGCAGACAAAGCTGCCGCTTCACCGCGCATGAGGCGCGTTGCTTCATAGGCGAGGACTTTTTTAGCTTCGTTGATCTCAGCACCTTCTAATGCACCAAGGCGTTTGATTTCGTCGATAGGCAAAAGCGTAAAGCGCAGCAAGAAGCGCTCAACGTCTGCATCTTCTGTATTGCGCCAGAACTGCCAATAGTCATAGGCCGATAAACGGCTTTCATTGAGCCAGATTGCGCCAGAGGCCGTCTTGCCCATTTTAGCGCCTGATGAGGTGGTCATCAGTGGCGTTGTAAGTGCGTAGAGTTCTGCACTTTCCATACGACGGCCAAGATCAACACCAGACAGAATATTGCCCCACTGGTCCGAACCACCCATTTGTAGGCGGCAACCAAAGCGTCTGTAGAGTTCAACGAAGTCATAAGCTTGAAGGCACATGTAGTTGAATTCTAGGAATGATAAGTGCTGCTCGCGCTCAAGTCGCATTTTCACGCTGTCGCGTTGTAACATGGCATTGACGGAGAGGTGACGACCTACTTCACGCAGAAAATCGACATAATGAAGATCAAGCAACCAATCTGAGTTGTCTGCCATGAGCGCGTCTTTGGGGCCATCGCCAAACTGCAAGAGGCTCTCGAAGGCTTGCTTGATGCCTTGTTTGTTTTCCTCAATCGCTTCGCCCGATAAAAGCTGGCGAGATTCGTCTTTACCAGATGGATCACCCACACGAGTGGTGCCGCCGCCCATTAGGGCTATTGGCTTGTGACCAGTTGCCTGAAACCAATGCAGCATCATAATTTGGATCAAGCTACCCACATGCAAACTGTCTGCGGTGCAGTCAAAGCCGATATAGGACGTGACCGTCTCCTTGCATAACAAAGCATCAAGGGCTGATGCATCTGACATTTGGTGGATAAAGCCGCGTTCTTCTAGAACGGCGAGAAAGTCTGATTTGTAGCTTGTCATGCCCGACAGGTCACTTTTCTTGAAGTAGGATTGGTTTTTAATTGGCCGCTTGGCCGTTGGTTGTCCGGTGAATAGCGCCTTTGTCGTTGATTTGCAAAAACTTTGCGTTTTTCTTCTGTTGCCAACTTGCCGAAGCGTTTAGGCTTGGCCAAATGATTGTGATTTGGAACGAGAGAACCCCATGAAGACAATAATTGGCACCATGAGTGGTACATCGATGGACGGCATTGATGTTGCGGTACTTGAAACTGATGGTGTGAGTGTTGGCCGTGCTGGGGCAACTCATTTTTTGAAATACACAAAATCCGACCGTGGTCTTCTGGTGGACGCGATGGCTGCCTGTCGTGAAAACGGGCGGGGTGATGGTTTGGTCAAAGACGCTGAAAACATGATCACCGCCAAACATGGTGACGCTATAAAAGAGCTTATGGATGATGCTGGACTTAAAGCCGAAGACGTTGATTTGGTCGGCTTTCATGGTCAAACGCTCTATCATGCACCCCAAGATGGTATCACAGTGCAAATTGGTGATGGCGAAGCGCTGGCGCGCAAGCTTGGTATTCGTGTTGCTTATGATTTTCGCACGGCTGACGTTAAAGCAGGCGGCGAAGGTGCGCCTTTGGTGCCGGTATTTCATCAAGCGTTAGTCAGTGATGCACAGCTACCTGCGGCAATCGTCAATATTGGCGGCGTGGCGAATGTTACTATTGTTGGTGCTGATAGTCTTGATGCCTTTGACACTGGGCCTGGTAATGCCTTGGTCGATGATTGGATGCGCTCGCGCACTTCTCGCACCTTTGATCAGTGGGGCAGGGTTGCAGGCGAGGGCACTGTTGTTGAGGCGGTTCTGGTGGATCTGCTTGCCCACCCTTATTTCGAACGGCCTGCGCCAAAATCCCTCGACCGTGATACATTTGACATGATGGCATTAGACAGAGCGTCTTTGGCAAATGGTGCTGCGACATTGACGGCGTTCTCTGCCCACACAATTGCAAAAGCCTTGGAAGGGCGTGGCATCCAATCGCTTTATGTGGCTGGCGGCGGGGCGAACAATCTAACGATGCTGCGTATGCTCCAAGCGGCAAGTGGCCTCGAGCCTCAAAATGTTGAAGTGCTGGGCTATGACAGTGATTTTCTGGAAGCAATTGCTTTTGCTTATCTTGCCGCGCGTGTGGAGCAAGGCTTGCCACTCACATTCCCCGGCACAACGGGTGTAAAAGAACCAATCACGGGCGGAGTGTTAAGTGCGCAATGATGATTTTATTTGGACAAATTGAAGTGGAAAGACGAAATGCTGCTCTATAGGAAATACGCACTTTATGCATTGATTGTTATTATAATAGTTGCCGCACTTGCCTTTATCTTATCAGCCTTATTCAATTTGAATTCGTCAACGGGCACGAGCCTTATTGGGCTATGGGTTCCGGCGATGTTGGCAGGTTATTATTTCTATAAATCGGAAGAACGGAGTGCTGGAATTGGTGAGACAATCAAATTTTCAGCCGTTTTCACTGGAATTCAACTGGCCATCAACGGATCGTTTGCCGTCGTCATCTTGCTGTTTTTTCCAGAACTGATTTCATACCTCAGCCTAATCAATCCGGCCATATTGGGCATTTTTATAGCCGTGGTGTGTTTGATTTCTATGCTTGTTAGTTACTTGAGTTTTAGTTTCGGCGTGCGTACTGCGCGAAAAGCGGCTGAAAAGCACGCAATAAAAAACGGCTGAAGGTTTTTCAGCCGTTTTTTAAAAATTCAAAGATAAGCGTTAGGCGTTTATTCGCCGTCGCCATCATCGCCGAAGTCCATGTCTTCAAGCGATGGAAGTTCCGCTGTTGGAGGTGGCAACATTTGCATACGCTCTGCAACGCCCATGCGGACATCGATATAGTTTGAGCAATTGTCGACCAATTCTTCCACGTGATTTTCAAAGAAGTGGTTCGCACCTGGGATCACTGTGTGATCAATGGTGATGCCTTTTTGTGTGCCAAGTTTGTCAATCAGCGCTTGGGTGTCTTTCATCGGCACCACTTTGTCTTGGTCACCATGAATGATCAGACCATCTGACGGGCAGGGCGCGAGGAAAGCGAAATCGTGCAGGTTGGTTGGTGGTGCGATAGAGATGAAACCTTCAACCTCTGGGCGACGCATCAAAAGCTGCATGCCGATCCAAGCACCAAATGAGAAACCTGTAATCCATACGCCGCGCGCATCTGGGTGAATGGTTTGCACCCAATCAAGAGCCGCCGCTGCATCAGACAATTCGCCTGTACCATGATCAAAGGCACCTTGCGAACGACCAACACCACGGAAGTTAAAACGCAAAGCCGCGAAACCACGATCTACATACATGTAAAACAAGTCATAAATGATCTTGTTGTTCATGTTGCCACCAAAGCGCGGATGCGGGTGGAGTAGAAGCGCGAGCGGTGCGTTTTTTTCTCTAGAAGGCTGATAACGACCTTCGATGCGACCGGCGGGACCATTAAAAATAATTTCGGGCATATAAAACAAGCTCATGTTAGAGAGGCGTAATCACGGCCTTTACCACGAAAGGGGGGGCAACTTTCAAGTTTTTCGTGCAATTTGGGTCAAAAAAACTGTAAATCCAACTAATATGCGTATTTATCTCGATCATAATGCCACATCTCCGCTTCGTCCTTCGGTCAAAGAAGCGCTGATGAATCGCCTTGGCACGCCGCTTAATCCTTCTTCTGTCCATCAAGAAGGACGGCAGGGGCGGAAGGTGATTGAGGCTGCCCGCGAAAAAGTGGCAGCTCTTTTGGGGGCTGACCCTAAAGCTGTGGTGTTTACCAGTGGCGGGACAGAAGCTAACAACATGGCCTTGTCGCCCCGCGTTCAGTTTGGTTCAGACATTAAGATATTCACCTCGCTTTATGTCTCAGCGGTGGAGCACCCGTGCATTCTTGCTGGTGGCCGTTTTCCAAAAGAACAGATGCATCATCTGCCCGTTGATGAATACGGGATTGTTGATCTTGAAAAGATGGCGCACCTTTTGGCTGATGTTGAAATGCCGTTTGTGAGTGTCATGCTGGCGAACAATGAGACGGGCGTGATCCAGCCGATTGGCGCTATCGCTGAAATTGTTCATGCGCGCGATGGTTTCCTCCACGTTGATGCGGTGCAGGCGGCTGGTAAAATTCCGATTGATATTTTTGAGCTAGAAGCTGACAGCATGACAGTATCCGCCCATAAAGTTGGCGGGCCGCAAGGTGTTGGTGCGTTGATCCGTCGACAGGTGGGCGTTGGTATTCCAGCCCTTTTGACAGGTGGCGGGCAGGAGCTTGGCTATCGTGGTGGCACGGAGAATGTTGCTGGCATCGAAGGTTTTGGTATTGCTGCAGAAGACGTACTCTCACAAATGCCCGCTGATAGCTCATTGCAAACACGGTTAGAGCAGGGCCTCAAAGCGCTTTCTAATGAAATTGTGATCTTCGCAGAAGATGTTCCTCGGTTGCCAAACACCACATGCTTTTCGCTCCCAAATAAACGGGCGGAAACGGCCGTTATCTCCTACGACATGGCGGGCATTGCCGTTTCATCTGGCTCGGCTTGTTCGTCTGGTAAGGTGGGTGCATCCCATGTGCTTGAGGCGATGGGGGTACCGCAAGAACAAGCGGCTGGTGCTATTCGCGTCTCAACAGGATGGAATAGCGATGCAGCGGATATTGATGGGTTTATTGCGGCGACCGCCAAACTTCTTGGACTTCCAAGTTCTTGATCAATTAGCGCACGTAGATTTGATAGACTGCCTCAGCGCAAGACTTGATGGCAGGTAGATCGTCGAGAGTGGCAGGTTTTATCTCGATATTTGATTGCATTGCTTGCTTTCTTATATAACCTGATTAATTAACTCATAAAATAAATTTTCGTTAACCCCTTCCAATTCTCGAGCAGTAGTTTATATCAATTCTAAACTAGAAACTTTCTAAACTGGCCCCTTTAAATGTGGGTCGACTACGGAGCATCATATGCCTGCTGTTCAGGAAACCATCGATCAGGTCAAAGAAATAGACGTTGACCAGTATAAATATGGTTTTGTCACCGATATCGAAAGCGAAAAGGCCCCTAAAGGTCTGAGCGAAGATATTGTTCGCTATATCTCTGCGCAAAACAAAGAGCCCGAGTGGATGCTTGAATGGCGCCTCGATGCTTATCGTCGTTGGTTGACCATGGAAGAGCCAGATTGGGCGCGGGTTGATTATCCTGAAATCGACTTTGACGACATCTATTATTATTCTCGTCCAAAATCGACAGAAGGCCCGAAAACGCTTGATGATGTTGATCCTGAGCTTCTTGAAACATACAAGAAACTCGGCATTCCGCTCGGTGAACAAGAAATCTTAGCAGGCGTGCAAGAGCGCCGTGTTGCTGTGGATGCGGTGTTCGATAGTGTTTCTGTGGTGACGACATTCCAAAAAGAGTTGAAAGAAAAAGGTGTGATCTTCATGCCGATTTCAGAAGCGGTGCATGAGCACCCTGAACTCGTGAAAAAGTATCTTGGTACTGTGGTACCTGTAACGGATAACTACTACGCGACACTCAATTCTGCGGTCTTCTCTGACGGTTCATTCGTCTTCATTCCGAAGAACACACGCTGCCCGATGGAGCTCTCTACCTATTTCCGCATCAATGAGGAAAACACAGGTCAGTTTGAGCGCACGCTTATTATCTGTGAAGAGGGTGGTTATGTTTCTTACCTTGAGGGCTGTACAGCGCCTCAGCGTGATGAAAACCAGCTACACGCAGCCGTTGTTGAATTGGTGACAATGGATGAAGCTGAAATCAAATATTCAACCGTTCAAAACTGGTACCCCGGTGATAAAGACGGCAAAGGCGGCATCTATAACTTCGTGACCAAGCGCGGTGATTGTCGCGGTAAGAATTCTAAGATTTCTTGGACACAGGTTGAAACTGGTTCTGCGATCACTTGGAAATACCCAAGCTGCATTTTGCGCGGCGATGGTTCACAGGGTGAGTTCTACTCAATCGCTGTTTCCAACGGTCGTCAGCAAATTGATTCTGGAACAAAAATGATCCACTTGGGCAAGAACACCAAGAGCCGGATCATCTCTAAAGGTATCTCAGCTGGTAACAGTTCTAACACCTATCGCGGCCAAGTATCAGCGCACCGTAAAGCAACCGACGCGCGCAACTTCACCCAGTGTGATTCACTGCTGATTGGTGATCAATGTGGCGCACACACCGTGCCTTACATTGAAGCGAAGAATTCGTCTGCTCAGTTTGAGCATGAGGCGACGACGTCGAAAATTTCTGAAGATCAACTGTTTTACTGTATGCAACGCGGCATCGACGAAGAAGAAGCAACAGCGCTCATCGTCAACGGCTTCGTGCGTGAAGTGATCCAAGAACTTCCAATGGAATTTGCGGTTGAAGCACAAAAGCTGATCTCGATCTCGCTTGAAGGGTCGGTTGGCTAATAAGTGCGTGGTCGTTGCCGCCCATGAGGCGGCAATCTACGGAGCGAATTTGAAAATTAAAATTGGGTTGCGGGCTTGAGCCACGCAATGACGAAGGACAAGAAAAATGCTAGAAATTAAAAACCTCCACGCTCGTATTGAGGAAGATGGAACAGAAATCATTCGTGGCCTTAGCTTAAGCGTAAAGCAGGGCGAAGTGGCAGCGATTATGGGCCCCAACGGTTCTGGTAAGTCGACGCTTTCTTACATTCTTGCAGGTCGTGACGATTACGAAGTGACCGAAGGCGAGATCTTGTTCAATGGCGAGAACATCCTTGAGATGGACCCAGCTGAACGCGCTGCAACTGGTGTTTTCTTGGCGTTTCAGTACCCTGTAGAAATTCCAGGTGTGCCGACCATGACGTTCCTCAAAACAGCCATGAACGCACAGCGCAAAGCGCGTGGTGAAGAAGAGCTTCCAACGCCTGACTTTATTCGTCTTGTGAAAGAGGCCGCTGGTCAGCTTAAAATCGACATGAACATGCTGAAACGCCCGCTTAACGTTGGTTTTTCTGGTGGTGAGAAGAAGCGTGCAGAAATTTTGCAAATGGCGCTTTTGAACCCGCAGCTTTGTGTTCTTGATGAAACCGATTCAGGTCTCGATATTGATGCGCTTAAAATCGTTTCAGAAGGCGTGAATGCGCTTCGTGCTGAAAACCGTGGCTTCCTTGTGATCACTCACTACCAGCGTCTGCTTGAGCACATTGTGCCAGACACAGTGCATGTTCTTTACAAAGGTCAAATCATCAAGTCAGGCGACAAGTCACTTGCGCTTGAGCTTGAAGCAAACGGCTATAACGACATCATTACTCAAGCTGCGTAAGGCGAACTCATGACTGTTGTTCCTATGATCAAACATACGGCTGCCGAAGAAACGCTGTTTGGTATTGAAAGCCAAAATGATGACGTGCTCGGCTCGCTCAAAGAATCTGGCCTGCCAACACGCCGCATTGAAAGCTGGCACTACACAGATCTTCGCACGCTGCTTAAAGCTGTGCCTGCAACCACGGTTGACCCTGAGGTTGGCGATGTTGCCATGTTTACTGGCTGTAACTTGCTTGAAGCAGGTGATGCGCCAAAAGCTGCCAGCGACTTTAGTGATGATGATGCCATCGGCAAATTGAATGCATCATTTGCAACCAAGGGTGTCGAACTCTCTATCCTTGGTGATGCAAGTGGCTCACCGTTTTTGGTCCCAGCGATGGTATCAAATGGCGCGACACACACGCGCAATGCGATAGATATTGGAAATGGTGCTAAAGGCACTGTTATTGAACATCATGGCGCTGTTGAAGGTTTTTCGACCACGGTGACTAACCTCACAGTTGGTGATGATGCTGAGGTTACTTATGTGATTTCTCAGCAAACAGACCGCGCCTCGACCCATCTTGGCCAAATCAATGTCAGCCTTGGTGCGAACGCTAAACTTACAATCTTCATTCTCAATGCTGGTGGTCAATTGATCCGTCAGGAAGTGAATGTGACGGTTGCAGGTGAGGGGGCAGATTTCCAGCTTCGTGGCGTGAACCTGATCGGTGACAATCAGCACATTGATGTAACGATGGATCTGCACCACTCTGTACCAAACACAGAGTCAGAAGAAATTCTGCGCAATGTGGTTGTCGGCAAAGGTCACGGTATCTTCCAAGGCAAAATCCGCGTTGCTCAAATCGCTCAAAAAACAGACGCGAAGATGGCATGTAACACGTTGCTTCTGTCTGATGATGGTAATTTCTCGACCAAGCCTGAGCTTGAAATTTTTGCAGACGATGTGCTGTGTGGCCACGGCGCGACATTTGCGGATATTGAGCCAAGCTACATGTTCTATTTGATGTCTCGCGGTATTCCTGAGCGGGAGGCGCGCGCGCTACTTATCAAAGGTTTCGTGGATGAGATCGTTGAAGACATCAACAATGAAGCGTTGGAAAGCGCTATGGTTGATGTGATCGACAGCTGGTTGGATGCGAATGGCTAATTATGACATAGAAAAAGTCCGCGCGGATTTTCCAATTCTTTCGCGTGAGGTTTACGGTAAGCCTCTGGTTTATCTAGATAATGGTGCGTCGGCACAAAAGCCGACTGCTGTTATTGATGCAGTGAATAACGTCTATTCGAATGAATATTCAAACGTTCACCGTGGCCTTCATTTTCTATCAAATGCGACGACGGATTCATATGAATCTGCTCGCGAGAAAGTTCGTTCTTTCTTGAATGCTGACAGTGTGGATGAGATCATTTTCACCCGCTCTTCAACAGAAGCAATCAATCTTGTTGCTCATTCTTATGGGGCTGCGAATATTGAAGAGGGTGACGAGATCATCCTCTCGATCATGGAGCACCATTCCAACATTGTGCCGTGGCATTATCTGCGCGAACACAAGGGTGCCGTGATTAAATGGGCGCCAGTGGATGACGACGGCAATTTCTTGATGGATGAATTCAAGGCACTGTTTTCTGACCGCACCAAGATTGTTGCCATCACGCATATGTCCAATGCGCTTGGTACTGTTGTGCCACTAAAAGAGGTTTGTGCCTTCGCCCATTCTAAAGGCGTTCCCGTCATGGTGGATGGCTCGCAGGGTGCGGTTCACATGCCTGTTGATGTGCAAGACCTTGATGCTGATTTTTACTGTGTTACTGGCCATAAACTATACGGCCCGTCAGGTATCGGCGTTCTTTACGGTAAGATGGATTTGCTGAAGGAAATGCCGCCTTATATGGGTGGTGGTGAGATGATTAAAGACGTCACGACCGATGGTGTGACGTACAATGACCCTCCGCATCGTTTTGAGGCCGGTACACCGCCAATTGCACAAGCGATTGGTCTGGGCGCTGCCCTTGATTATATGGACAGCATTGGCCGTGAAAACATTGCAGCGCATGAAACTGAATTGACTGCTTATACCAAAGGTCGCCTTGGAGAGATGAACTCTGTGCGGGTTATTGGTGAGGCTGAAGGCAAGGGCGCGATTTTCTCCTTTGAGCTTGAAGGCATTCATGCCCATGATGTGTCGATGGTGATTGACCGCGCAGGTGTAGCGGTTCGGGCAGGTACACATTGTGTTCAACCCCTCTTGCAAAGATTTGGTGTAACCTCCACATGTAGGGCATCATTTGGTATGTATAACACCAAGGAAGAAGTCGATGTTCTGGCGCAAGCCCTCAAAAAAGCCCAAGACTTCTTTAGCTGAGACCCAAGACGGAAACGAGAAAATGGCTGATTCAAACGACGAAACATCAAACCGGATTGAGGCGGCACCTGCCGAAGAATTGCAGAAATCTGCTATTCCGCAAGCAGAGCTTGAGCAGCTAACCACAGATATTATTGCTGCGGTGAAAACGGTTTATGACCCAGAAATTCCAGTTGATGTGTATGAACTCGGCTTGATCTACAAGGTCGACATCTCAGATGATCGCAATGTGGAAGTTGACATGACATTGACTGCACCTGGTTGTCCGGTTGCTGGCGAAATGCCGATTTGGGTAGAAAATGCCATTTCATCGGTAGACGGTATCGGGATTGTTAACGTCAACATGGTATTTGATCCCCCATGGGATATGAGCCGCATGTCTGAAGAAGCACAAGTGGCCCTTAACTGGTACTAAGCAGGAGTTTTCTATGTTCGGTGGTTTAGGTTTAGAAATTCTAACAGCCACAGACGCAGCCAAGGCGCGTTTGGGTGAACTTATGGAAAATGCTGAGAGTGCTGATGGCATTCGCATTGGCGTTAAGAACGGCGGCTGTGCGGGTATGGAATACACCGTCGACCTCACTGAAGGCGGCGAGAAGGGCGATGATGTCGTAACCTTTGATGAAGGTAACGTCTATATCGACAGCAAAGCGATCTTGTTTCTGCTTGGCACCGAGGTTGATTTTGAAGTGACAAAGTTCAGAACGGGCTTTGTGTTTAAAAATCCAAACCAAACATCGGCTTGCGGATGCGGTGAATCAGTTGAACTGATACCTGCAACTTTGCCAGAGGGCATGACGCTAGGGCGTTCATAGGTCTACGTTTGAATTTACTTTGAAATCAGTTGAAACGCTTAAGCGGCGTTGATCATTAGCTTGTCGCGTTCAGTTACCACTCTGTCCCGACCAGCATTTTTGGCGGCATAAAGACAAAGGTCAGCGCGATGGACCATGGATTGTGGCGTATCATTCGCCGTCATCAATGCAACGCCCGCAGAGACCGTAATTTTACCCAGATTATCGCCTGATGATCGCTTGATTACATCGCGTTTTGAAACCGTCATACGCATTCTGTCAGCCACATTATGTGCTTGAACAAGCGACGTATTTGGCAAGATGATGGCGAACTCTTCCCCACCATAGCGGCAAGGGTTATCTGTTACCTTCACGTTGCTTTTGATTGCGAGAGCCACCAGCCGTAGCACTTGGTCGCCGGTTTGATGTCCCCATTGGTCATTGAACTTCTTGAAATGATCAATGTCTGCCAAAATAAGACAGAGCGGTTGTCTTGCGTGCTTATGATCCAGAATGGCTTTATCAAGGCTTCGATCAAAGTGACGGCGATTACCGATGCCAGTCAACTGATCCATAATGGATTCTTCGCGCACTTCTTGAAGATTTTTGCGAAGTAATAGTAATCCTTTATGGGCTTCTTTAAGCTGTTGAGAAATATCAGCGTTTTGTCTTTGAGCGTCAGCAGTTTCCATTGCCATACGCTTGATAAGCTTGGTAAGCGATGTTTGATCGAGTTGTAATTCAAGATCTTCTGTTGCTTGAGCGAGATTATCACCCATGGATTGGGTCAGCCCGAATGAGCGCTGCGCAATTTTCTCAAGCGTTGATGCTTCTTCTGTGATTTTGTTGTTAATTTCATCAGAAAGTACGGTATCAGCACCTTTGGCCAAGAAATCTTCGTAAAGCTGCAGAATTTGCGCTGAGGAGATACGACCATATTTTTTGATAATGTCATCAATTGATGCGGATAGGCTTGGATTTGAGCCAGAAAGATGTCTGAACCAAACTTCATACGCTTTTGGATAGGCGGCAATTCTGTTTGACGACATAGCGCCAATTGCGTTTTCCGCAATAGCTATTGTCTGCTCAATATCGTCTTGGCTATCCATGCGAGAACGATGCGCTCCAATTAAAGTCCGCGCATTCTAGGTTTTTGACCTTAACGTAAGGTTACCGACAAAGTATTGCTGTTATTCAAAACGCGTTAAAACGACTAGTTTTGCGTACTTTTTTGCTAAATTGCAGTATTAATCAAGCAGATGTACGGCTGCGAATAGGGCGCGTCATGAAATCTGGTACATGGTCGCCCATGCCAACGACCTTATTTTCAGATCGATCATTGCGACCACCATCTTTAGATCGTTCTGGCCTTTTTGATTTTTTGCGCGTGTTTTGATCTGCCGATTTAGGGTTTGCCGCTTCATTTGCTTTCGCATCTGTTTTTTGCGGCTGTTCTGCTTTAACGGGGCTTTCTGCGTCGTTCTTTTCTACTTTTGCTTTGCTTGCAGGTTTGTCACCAGAAGCAGGCTTAGAATTTTCAGATCGCGGGCTGCGGCCTTTGCCACGTCCACCACGTCCACCACGTTTTGGGCGCTTTTCGCGTTCAGCTTCAAAATCAACTGACTCGCCGTGCCATTCAATTTCCTGTTTTATCAAATCAATGATGTCAGCCACATTGCGCTCATCATCTTGAGTGACCAGCGTATAGGCAGTGCCCAATCGACCCGCGCGGCCTGTACGGCCAATACGGTGCACATAATCTTCAGCGTTAAACGGAACATCGAAATTGAAGACGTGGCTCACATCAGGGATATCAAGGCCACGGGCTGCAACATCACTCGCCACGAGGATTGGCAATTTGCCATTTCGGAAATTTTCTAAAATTGCAGTCCGCGCAAATTGATCCATATCGCCGTGCAGGGCACCAGCCATAAAGCCGTGTTTGTCTAAAGAGCGGAAGAGTTCGGAAACATCTTTCTTGCGGTTACAAAAGATGATCGCGTTTTTGAGTTCTTCTGCATTGGAAATCAAACCACGCAGAACTTCACGTTTGTCCCATGCTTCACCAGTGGCGGCTACAAGGCGTTGTGTCACTGTCTTGGCCGTTGTCGCAGCACGTGCCACTTCAACGCGAACAGGGTTCGATAAGAACTTATCAGCCAAACCTTGAATTTCTTTCGGCATAGTGGCCGAGAAGAAGAGGGTCTGTCTTGTAAATGGAATAAGCGACGAGATGCGTTCGATATCAGGGATGAAACCCATATCAAGCATGCGGTCAGCTTCGTCGATCACGAAAACTTCGACGCCGGTTAGCAATAGTTTGCCGCGTTCGAAGTGGTCAAGCAGTCGGCCCGGTGTTGCGATGAGAACATCTGCGCCACGGTCCAGCTTTTTGTTTTGCTCTTCAAACGACACGCCACCAATCAATAGGGCGACAGTCAGCTTGTTGTTCTTGCCGTATTTGATGAAGTTTTCTTCAATCTGTGCAGCAAGTTCGCGTGTTGGTGTGAGGATCAACGTGCGGGGCATACGTGCCCGTGCACGGCCCTTTTCTAGCAGCGTCAACATCGGAAGCGTAAAGGAGGCAGTTTTGCCTGTACCCGTTTGTGCGATGCCCAAAATATCGCGACGTTCAAGAGCTGGCGGTATAGAACCAGCTTGAATAGGTGTCGGATGGGTGTAACCTGCTTCTTCAACAGCAGCGAGCACTTTTTTGCTCAAGCCCAATTCTGCGAAGGTAACGTCCGTGTTTTCAGTCAGAGTCTTATCCAAAATCTATTAGTTTTAAGGTTGAGCGGGACCATATGGATGTTTGACAATAAGTCAATGTTTCTGCTCTTAAAGTGGTTGGATTCGGTTGATAAAGGCTGTAATTCAAGCCTTTAATAGCTTCGCACTCCCAATCCTCTTATATGTCGGTTCTTTCTCGTGACTAAAAATCAGGAAAATATAGCGGAAATATCAAAGCCTATTATCTACTCCCCAAGGGATGAGGATGACTCGCTTTCGACCGCCTATGTGCAACGTATTGAGCAGGCGTTGGAAGAGGGGGATATCAATTCCACCTTATTAGAAACGCGTTCTTTGCATGAAGCCGATTTGGCTGACCTCCTTGAAGCGCTGCCGCAAGCGCGACGTGTGCAGCTTATTCAGGAGCTAGGTTCTGATTTCGATTTCGGCACCTTGACGGAGCTTGATGAAGTCGACCGTCTTGCGATTTTGAACGAGATGAGCCCTGAGCAGGTGGCCGTCGGCGTTCAAGAACTCGATAATGATGATGCGGTTTATATTCTCGAAGATTTGGACGCGCCCGAGCGACAAGAAATCTTGGCGCAGATGTCGCAAATTGAGAGGGAAAAGCTCGCCAAGGCGTTGGATTACCCTGACGATTCCGCTGGTCGGCGCATGCAAACAGATTTTATCGCTGTGCCGCCATTTTGGTCGGTTGGTCAAACCATCGATTATATGCGCGAAGCAGACGATCTGCCGGATGAGTTTTATGAGATCTTCGTCATTGACCCAAGCTTCAGATTGGTCGGCACCGCAGCCCTCGACAAGTTCTTGCGAACCAAGCGGGATGTAACGATGGAAGAAGTCATGCAGAGTAATGGCGTGACTGTTCCTGCAACGGAAGACCAAGAAGAAGCATCGCGCTTGTTTGAGCGTTATGACCTTTTGTCTGCCCCTGTTGTTGATGAAAGCCAACGCCTTGTTGGTGTGTTGACCATTGATGACATTGTTGATGTGATCCATGAAGAGGCGGACGAAGATATTAAACGTCTTGCCGGTGTTGGTGATGAGGAACTGTCTGACCGCGTGATACGCGCCGTCAAAAGTAGGTTCACATGGCTGGCGGTCAATTTGGTGACGGCCATCTTAGCGTCATTTGTTATTGGCTTGTTTGATGCAACCATTGAGCAAATGGTGGCGCTGGCGATTTTGATGCCGATTGTTGCGTCTATGGGCGGCAATGCGGGCACGCAAACCATGACAGTTGCTGTGCGGGCGATTGCGACGCACGAGATTGATAACTTCAACGCACGGCGCATTATTATGCGTGAGCTTATGGTTGGGGTTATCAATGGTGTTGTCTTTGCGGTTTTGATCGCGATTGTCACCGTGGTTTGGTTCGGTAATTTGCCTTTGGCTTTGGTGATCGCTGCTGCAATGGTTGTGAACATGATTTCGGCAGCGCTGGCGGGCATTTTGATCCCGATTGGGCTTGATAAACTCAATATTGATCCGGCCATTGCTTCCACCGCTTTTGTGACAACGGTGACAGACATTGTTGGCTTCTTTGCCTTCCTAGGTTTGGCCGCATGGTGGTTTGGCTTATTTTAGTCGTTAGATTTTTTGCCAACTACGAATAATTTTACCGCAATATTTGGAAGATATTCATACAATCTGGTTAGAAAGTCGGTCTGAAGTCGATGGACGTGCTCTCGAATGCTGGTAATTCTAGGGTGGGAGCGCTATCTAAGACGAAGACTATTGGAAACGATTCTGAGCAAGTAGAGAGATCTTTATGACGCAGTTTGCGACTTACAATCCAAAACCTAGCCATCTTGATGATGACAAAGAAAAAGATGACGAGAAAAAAGACAGCGCGCCAAGCGTTGAAAAACATCTTTTTGATAGCCGTACCGTTTTGATTACCGGCCAGATTACGCAAGATCTTGCTCGTGACACATCTGCCAGATTGCTCGCGTTATCGCAGGCATCTGATGAACCAATCACCGTGATTGTTTCTTCACCAGGTGGCCATGTGGAATCAGGCGATATGATCCACGACATGATCAATTTCATCGAACCGACCGTCAACATTGTTGGTACTGGTTGGGTCGCAAGCGCGGGCGCATTGATTTATGCTTCTGTGCCAGTGAAACAACGTTTTTGCACACCAAACACACGCTTCTTGCTTCATCAACCAAGCGGTGGTGCAGGTGGTACAGCGTCTGACATCGAAATTCAGGCAAGCGAAATCATCAAAATGCGTGATCGCTTGAACCAGATTTTCGCTGACGCTACAGGCCAGAAAAAAAGCAAAATTGAAGAAGATACAGATCGCGATTACTGGATGTCTCCAGATGAAGCGATCAAATACGGTCTTGCTGGCAAAGTTGTTAAGTCAGTAAAAGACGTAGGCTAAAAGCCACATGCCTTATTAAGGTAATGAGAGCCGGTAGATACCCTTGAATGCAAGTGGGTCTACCGGTTTTCTTTTGCGCGTAATTTGAATTTCATTCTCTAAGGCAAGAGCCACAGCTACTTGCTTGATTGGTTTCATGAGAAGGCGCCATTTTTTCTCATCTTTACCAGCAATATCGCGAGCTGCCTCAGACGGACAAATCGTTTTGCCCGCGCCCCGTTCTGCAAGCAGGCGAAAAATGCTTGTCTTTATCTCATCTTCATAAGGTAATTTGACGATGGGTTTTTCAGGGGCAGGGGTAACGTCTTCAGCTAGGCTGTCGACTTCTTGAGGCTGTTGGTCGGTCATGTTTCGATTCCACGCAATGAGGATGAATAAAATTGCCTGCGGTACAGCACAAGCGTGATCCATGTCGTTGCCGCCATGAAATAGAGCGGGCCAATGAACCAGCCAATAAAGCCGAGGGCAAAGAAGAAAGTGCGAAGGCCTCGGTTGAAGTGTGTACCTGCGTTTTTACTCATTGCAAGGGCTCTTTTGACGGCTTTTTCAGCCTCTTCAGTATCTGCTTCGTCGGATGGCGGGATCGCCCCCACGAGAATGGCATTGTAATTTAACAACCTGAAAGACCAGCCGAACTTAAAAAAGGCATAGGCGAAAATGAGTGCGAGGCCGAAGAGTTTCATTTCCAATTGGTGCAAATCGCCCGATATCCCTATTGGAAGGTCTTTTAAGGCTGCAAAAATCTCATTTGATGCGCGCAATAGACCAAGGCAGCCGCCAATGGCAAGCAGCGATGCAGATGCGAAGAACGCAGTGCCGTGTTGAAGACCTGTCACAATAGTCGCATCGACAATCCGGATATCCCGCCTCAGCGCTTCTCGTAACCAGTTCTCCCTTTGGACATTCATATAGGCCGACAAAGACTGTTTTCGCAGTGGTCCGTGCTCTAGCCACCAAGAATAGAAGATGGAAAGCAGCAAAAACCAAACGATGGCTATTTGATCGAGGGGGGTTAGGAACAAGCTGAATGGGTTTGTAAATGTCATGAATCAGAGCTTTACAGGAATGGGCATGTTTTTGCACTTTGATGAGTGAAAAGTTTACGCCGTTTAGTAGATTTGACGAAAACAAGATTTAATTGTGGTGAAAAAGTGATGTTAGCACTTGCACAATTATTACTAAAGAGTTACTTCGGGCCTCTGATTAAATGGGCAGAGGCGCTCTGACGCCTCGAATAATGGCAGATTAAAATAATGGACGAACAAGAAGTTCAAAAATCATGCTGGGGCGTTGCTGTTTGGGGCGTGCTGGTATTTGTCGGTGTTTTTGCCGTGTTCTCTTTATTTGTAGACCATAAAACAGACGGTGACACCGTTGCATCTGTTGGCCAAGAGCAGGCTGAGTAATGATTAGTGAGAGCCGCAGTTCTGTCAAAGAATTAGTTGCAGCCGCTAACGAAGAAATTAAGACATATTCGCAAGATGAAGCCTTGGCCATGTTGGACCAGGATGATGTTGTGTTTGTCGATATCCGTGATATTCGCGAACTAAAGCGCGATGGAATGCTCGAGGGTGCAATGCACACGCCGCGTGGCATGGTGGAATTCTGGGTTGATCCAGATAGCCCGTATCACAAAGAAATTTTTCAAGAAGATAAGACCTTTGTGTTTTATTGCGCTAGCGCTTGGCGCTCTGCGCTTGCAACCAAGGCGGCGCAGGACGTTGGCCTTACACAGTGCGGTCATCTTGAGGGTGGCTATATGGGCTGGAAGAAATCCGGTAAGCCGACTGTGGAAAAAGACTGATTGTCATTTGGCATATAGGCTTTAGCGCCGTAGTTTCCAGATATGACCATGCATCTCCAAAAATTATGTGTCGGTGTTCAAAATGTTGAAGACCTTCAAGCGTGGATTGATTTCCGCCGTGATCAAGCCAAAATTCAAGGCTGGGATTTCGAGCAATTTCACACCACACGGGCGATGCCCAAGCAGCGTGATGCTATTTTGCAGGGCGGTTCGCTTTATTGGGTGATTAAAGGTGTCATGCAAGCGCGGCAACATATTGTCGATTTGCGGGCCGTTGTTGGGGATGATGGTATTTCACGGTGCGATATTGTGCTAGAGCCGCGCATCATCCTGACAGAAATGCGCCCAAAACGCCCGTTTCAGGGGTGGCGCTATCTCAAAGCCAATGAAGCACCAGCTGATCAGCGCGAACTTTCGGATGGCGAGGGCGAGCTTCCTGCTGAAATGCGCAAAGAGCTTGCTGAGCTTGGTTTGATCTAAAAGGCTTTAGTAATTGACCGCGATGTTATCGATCAATCGCGGTTTTCCTAATTGGGCCGCGACCAATAATCTCAGCTTTTGATCTTTCACCGTTTCTAGAGCGGCCAATGTTTCGGCATCTCTTAGTGTCAGGTAATCGACGCTGAAACCAAATTTTGTAAGTGCATCAATAGCTTGATTGCAAGCAATCTCTGGATTCTCGCCATTACGAATCTGCTCTGCGCAATCTTGAAGGGTCGCGTGGAGTTTTGCCGCTATTGGTCGTTCTTCATCCGTCAAATAGGTGTTACGCGAGGACATGGCGAGGCCGTCTGATTCTCGAACCGTTGGGGCTCCTTCAATTTGACAGGGGATTTGCAGATCCCGCACCATTTGCTTGATAACGAGCAGCTGCTGGTAGTCCTTTTCACCGAAGACGGCAAAATCTGGCAAGACGCCGAGCAGAAGTTTTGAAACAACCGTTGCAACACCAGAAAAGAAATGCGGGCGGTGGTCGGTTTCCAGTTCAAGGGCGGGGCCTGCAACGGTGATGCTTGTGGCAAAGCCATTGGGATACATGGATTTTGCAGTTGGTGCATAAATCGCGTCGATGCCGCGCTCAGCTAACATGGCGATGTCAGAATCCCATGTTCTTGGATAGCTCTCAAAATCTTCGCCTTCACCAAATTGGGTCGGATTGACGAAAATTGAAACGACAATGCGGTTTGCAAACTGGCGGGCATAATCAATCAGTGACAAATGGCCTTCATGCAGAGCACCCATTGTGGGGACAAGGGCTACTTTTTCCCCCGCATTGTGCCAATGTGCGACTTCTGCCCTGATCTCGCTATCAGTGCGCGTAATCTTTGGCATTGCTTGCACATTCGTCATGATTGGTCGTTCCTTGCACCTGTGGCAAATGTTCCGATGATCTTGTCCCACGCTTATAATGCTCCCATATTGAAAGAAAAGCGGAGAATTTTTGGTTTTGAACAGCAAAAACGCTGACATATCGATCAAGAACGGGGAAGAGGCTACTGACGTGGCGTCGGCTTCTACCGCTAATGAGGTCGCTGAATTTCTGCAAAAAGCCAATCAATTGGCGCAGATGAAGCCGCGCAAGAATGAGCGAGGGCGATTGATATTTGCGCTTGATGCAACACTCAGCCGGCAACATACGTGGGATTTGGCCTGTCACATACAGGCTGAAATGTTTGAAACGGTTGAAAGTGTTGGCGGACTTGATGTTCAGCTTAATTATTTTCGCGGGTTTAGAGAGTGTCGATCTTCGCCTTGGGTGAGTGAAACAACCGCATTGCATAGCTATATGGGGCGAATTTCTTGTCGGGGCGGTAAAACCCAGATCAAGAAAGTGCTTCTCAACGCATTGCGCGAACAGTCACGGCAATCGGTTGATGCGTTGGTGTTTATCGGTGATGCGATGGAAGAAAACCTCGATATTTTATGCGACAAAGCGGGTGAACTGGGTTTGCTTGGTGTGCCAATGTTTGTGTTTCAAGAAGGACGCGACCCAACGACAGAGCGCGCGTTTAAAGAAATGGCGCGTTTATCCAATGGCGCTTATGCAAGGTTTGACCAGGCAAGCGCTAAGCATTTGTCGGAGCTTTTGAAAGCCGTTGCAGTTTATGCTGCTGGTGGGTTGAAGGCTTTGGAAGAAAGTGGCGACAGATTATTGTTGCCGCAGTTGAACGGTGAGGGATGATGATCCAATTTTTTGCAGGCGTCCTGCTTTTGGCTATTGTGTTTTTGGGGTTGCGGCTTTTTTCTCGCAGTGAACCAAAAGCGCTTGCCACATTGTTTCGGCAATTGTTGGCAGTTGTCGCCTTCGTTGTGGCCATTATTTTGGTTTTTACCAGCCGCTATGCGGTTTTGTCGTTGCCGGTTGGATTGGTCGCTCTCGGTTTGCTGCTGGGATGGCGCTGGCCGTTTAAGGCGAGGGCAGGTTCAAATCCGAATGCGGGCAAGACATCATCCGTCAATACCGATTACTTTGAGATGACCCTCAACCACCAATCAGGCCAAATGGATGGGCGCATTAAAAAAGGCGACCATGAAGATGATCGCCTTTCGAATTTATCGCCTGAGCAATTAAAGTCTCTCTATGAGGAAGTTCTGGACCAAGGTGACCCGAACAGTTTGAGCTTACTTGAAGCTTATCTTGACAGCGTGATTGCCACTTGGCGTGAAGACTTCGAGGTTGACGCCGACGCGGGGCATCGCAGAACGACGGGTTCTGGCACCATAACCGAGGAGGAGGCCTACGAGATCCTTGGGCTTGCTCCGGGGGCTGGCCGCGACAGCATCGTCGCTGCGCACAGACGCTTGATGATGAAGATCCATCCCGACAGGGGCGGCTCTACGGCGCTTGCCGCTAAAATCAATGAGGCTAAAGATTTTCTCTTGTCTAACCATTCTTCTACTTCCTGATACTCAGTTACACTTCAGGTGAAGACACAAACTTAGGTCTTGCCGATTAAGTGGGCTTTAAGCGCTCACTTTTTCTAATTGAGATAAATGCAGTTATAACGCTTCTTTTTCAGATAGTTACAGGCACGTCTGGCAGCGTGCTTGTCCGTAAAGCCTGCAAAGCGAACGCGGTAAAGAGTTTCTGTTCCTTTTTGAACAGGCTCGGTATAAGGCGTTTTTGCTGTCAGAACGGTAGCACCACGCTTGGAGGCTTCAAGCAACATATCTTGCGCATCTTGAAGGTTTGGTGAAGCTGAAAGCTGAATTTTCCATCCTTCACGCTTAACAATTGCTTGAGGGGCAGGGGCTACGTTTCCAGCCGTTGCGGGCTTGTTTGCAGCATTGCCTTGTGAACCTTGCTCGATTTTATTGTCAGTGACCAAGTTAGCAGCAACGATGACCGGATTAGATTTTGGTTCCGGCGTTGAGCCAGTTTTAGGTGTTGGCGCAGGGGCGGCTGACGCAATAACGGCAGCTCTTGGTTTAACTTCAGGCAATGGCGCTTTTGCTAATACTGGGCTTGGCGCTTTTCTTGCTGCAACCAAAAGCGGTGTCCGCTTCTTTTTATAGTTTCTGCGCGATGCTTTGCTAATGTGGCGATTGATCAAAGTAGTCATATGCGCGTTTCTTGCACTACCTGAGCGGCCACCCATAACAACGGCAACCATATGACGACCACGTGTTTCAACGTTTGTCACTAGATTGAAGCCTGAGGCACGGATGTAGCCAGTTTTAATGCCATTCACGCCACGAACACGACCTAACAGACGGTTATGGTTGCGATAAGTGCGCTTGCCGTACTTAAAGCTGCGTGTTGCAAAGTATCTAAATGATCTTGGATGTTTTTTGCGAATAGAAAGACCCAAACGAGCCATATCGCGCGCAGTGGTGCGCTGTCTTGTGTTTGGCAAACCAGACGCATTGGCAAAAGTTGTCTTAGACATGCCAATAGAGCGTGCTTTGCGGGTCATCATCGCTGCAAAGTTGGATTCTGTCCCGCCAAGGTTTTCAGCAATCGTACTTGCCACATCATTGGCCGACTTTGTTACCAACGCCAAAATTGCATCTTTAACACGGATATGACCGCCAACTTTCAAGTAAAGCTTTGACGGCGGCATAGAAGCAGCGCGCCGTGACACTTTAAGTTTGGAGTTGAGGGTGATCTTACCAGCATCAATGGCATCATAGACGAGATAAAGCGTCATGATCTTTGTCAAAGAGGCGGGATAACGATATCTATCTGCGTTACGAGAAAAAAGGACTTTGCCTTTATTCGCATCATACACAAAAGCTGCATATTTCGCGTTGGCTTTGGCCATTTGAGGCGCAACAACCATTGCAGCAGATAAAACAACTGCCGAAAACAAGGATTTAATGTTTCGGGACTTCGAATTCTTCAAACCGAAAAACACGGCCAACTCCAACGCTACTCAATACAAAAACTGGAGGGCGAGGCCGATGTACCGCATCAATCCCGTCCGCTTACTGGAGGCACAATGCCCTATAGGGGTTACGAATCCGTAAAGCTCTTGTTTACGTTGATAGGAACTTGGTCTTTTGTGTTGCATTTGAGATAACATTTTGTTCGGCTTGGAAATATTTTGTTGACTAAAACGAGCGTTAGCTTGGTTTTAGGGAAGGGGTAGACCCACAAAATTAGAGAGTCTGCTGCCTTAAATTTTTTTAAATATGGTGCGATGCAAAAAATTCTTGCAATTTATGTTGCGATGCAATATATGTATGTCAACAGATTAAGAAGCACTGCTCAATAAGTGCTCATGACCCAACACTCATTCAATCCAAAAGGATGCGACCATGACAAACTATGTAGATGATTTTCAAAAAATGAGCCAAGACAACCTCGAATCAGCAATGGCGAATGCTGGTGTTGTTTCTAAAGTTTTCCAAGAAATCGCAACTGAATCAGCTGATTTCTCAAAGAAAGCTTTTGAAGAAGGTTCTGCAACGGCTGAAAAATTGATGAGCGTTAAAACTTTTGACAAAGCTCTTGAAATTCAAAGCGAATATGCAAAAGCGTCTTTTGAAGGTTTTGTTGCGCAAGCAACTAAAGTTGGCGACCAGTACGCTGCCCTTGCTAAAGAGCTTTACAAGCCTGTTGAAGAAGCAATGACGAAAGCCGCTAAATAAGCGACGCATCAACGCTCTTCTTCAACGTTTGAAGATTTAAAAAGCCGTGCTTATTGCGCGGCTTTTTTTGTGTTTAAAACTATCGTAAGGCTCATAGGGTTTCCATCTTTGTGACAATTTACAAAAGCGATTGTTTGGATTTATTTATTTCATACATAGGTGTTTAACCAACTGTTCGAAAGTCCACATTTTATCGTGGTATCATCTTGAACCAGCCGACAAGAAGGGTCATGTTGAAGGCATGAAAATTTATCTGTCTAACGACGACGACAATAACGACGATAATGATGAGGGCACCGACGCTGGTGTCATCACGCGCACGCGCACGAAGGTCAAAAAACCTAGTCTTTATCGTGTTCTTTTACTTAATGACGATTACACGCCGATGGAATTTGTCATCCACGTGCTTGAACGTTTTTTCCAGAAGAATGAAGAACAAGCCACACAGGTTATGTTGCATGTTCATAATGCCGGAGTAGGTGAATGTGGCGTGTTTACCTATGAAGTTGCTGAAACAAAAGTGACGCAAGTTATGGACTTTGCGCGCAAACATCAGCATCCTCTTCAATGTGTCATGGAAAAGAATTGAGAAAATAACTGAGAAAATTGCTGACGAGCACCTATCTAAGACAGGACTGGCTTTAAATTGCCGAATACCAAACGGTAAAATCCAAATACCAAAGCGGTAGAACAAAGAAAGAGATATAACGAGTGCCTTCATTTTCACGCAGTCTCGAAAAAGCCCTCCACGAAGCCCTGAAGCTGGCGAGCGATCGCAGTCAGGAATATGCGACGCTTGAGCATTTGCTGCTCGCGTTGATAGATGACAAAGACGCTTCTGCTGTGATGCAGGCCTCCAACGTAAATCTCGATAAGCTGCGTGAAGACCTGATCGAATACGTGGATACGGAATTATCAAACCTCGTTAACAGTTTTGACGATGAGCCAAAGCCGACTGCTGGTTTCCAGCGTGTTATTCAACGTGCTGTGATTCATGTGCAATCTTCTGGCCGTGATGAAGTAACGGGCGCGAATGTGTTGGTTGCGATTTTTGCTGAGCGTGAAAGCCATGCAGCTTACTTCCTGCAAGAACAGAATATGACGCGCTATGATGCGGTGAATTATATCAGCCACGGCATTGCAAAACGTGCAGGCATGTCAGAATCTAAATCACCAACTGGTGTTGAAGATGAAGATATGGCTAACGATTCAGCCGGTGAGGGCGACGGCAAAAAAGCTGATGCGCTGGACGCTTATTGTGTGAACCTTAACCAAAAAGCAGTTGATGGAAAAATTGACCCATTGATTGGCCGTGACACCGAGATTTCGCGCACGATCCAAATTCTATGCCGCCGTTCTAAAAACAATCCGCTTTATGTGGGGGATCCAGGTGTTGGTAAAACTGCCATTGCTGAAGGTCTTGCCAAGCGCATTGTTGATGGCGATGTGCCAGAAGTATTGAAAGACAGCACAATCTTCTCCCTCGATATGGGCACGCTTCTCGCGGGTACACGTTATCGCGGTGATTTTGAAGAACGCTTGAAGCAGGTTTTGAAAGAGATCGAAGAATATGACGGTGCGGTTATGTTCATTGATGAAATTCATACTGTCATCGGCGCTGGTGCAACATCTGGTGGCGCGATGGATGCATCAAACCTCCTGAAACCTGCGCTTTCTTCTGGTGCAATTCGTTGTGTTGGTTCAACCACTTACAAAGAGTATCGTCAGTTCTTTGAGAAAGATCGTGCGCTTGTGCGTCGTTTCCAGAAGATTGATGTGAATGAACCAACTGTTCCAGATGCAATTGATATTTTGAAGGGTCTTCGCCCTTACTATGAAGAATATCACGATGTGAAATACTCAAATGACGCGATTAAATCTGCGGTTGAGTTGTCTGCAAAATATATCGGCGACCGCAAATTGCCGGATAAAGCCATCGACGTGATTGACGAGACAGGCGCGAGCCAGCATTTGCTGCCAAAATCTAAGCGCAAGAAAACCATTGGTGTGAAAGACATTGAGGCAACCATTGCAACAATGGCTCGCATCCCGCCGAAAACTGTATCAAAAGACGATGCTGAAGTTCTTTCTAACCTTGAAAGCAACTTGAAGCGGGTTGTCTATGGCCAAAATGATGCGATCACAGCGCTAACTGCTGCGATTAAGTTGTCTCGTGCAGGGTTGCGTGAACCGAATAAGCCAATCGGCAACTATTTGTTCTCTGGCCCGACAGGTGTTGGTAAGACGGAAGTCGCGAAGCAATTGGCAAGCGTTCTTGGTGTTGAGCTTCTACGCTTTGACATGTCTGAATATATGGAGCGCCACACGATCTCTCGTTTGATTGGTGCGCCTCCAGGATATGTTGGTTTTGACCAAGGTGGACTGCTAACTGACGGTGTTGATCAGCATCCGCATTGTGTGTTGCTGCTTGATGAAGTTGAAAAAGCCCACCCAGACCTCTTCAACGTTTTGTTGCAGGTGATGGATAACGGCAAACTTACTGATCACAACGGTAAGGCTGTTGATTTCCGTAATGTGATTTTGATCATGACGACTAATGCTGGTGCTGCTGATATGCAAAAAGCAGCGATTGGTTTTGGTAGCCAAAAACGTGTTGGCGACGACGAAGAAGCGATCAACAAACTGTTCTCACCAGAGTTCAGAAACCGCCTTGATGCGACCATTTCGTTTGGTTCGCTACCGCAAGAAGTGGTGTTTGAGGTTGTGCGCAAGTTCGTTATCCAGCTCGAGGCGCAATTATCTGAGCGCGGCGTTACCTTTGAGCTTTCCGACGACGCTGTCGCTTGGCTTGCTAAGAAAGGCTACGACGAGCAGATGGGCGCAAGGCCGCTTGCCCGTGTCATTCAAGAGCACATCAAGAAACCGCTCGCAGACGAAGTTCTCTTCGGCAAACTTAAGAGTGGTGGCATTGTGAAAGTGTCCGTGGAGCATCTGGAAGAGGGCGGTTCTGGCCTCTTGTTGGAGTCTGTCGAGGACGTGAAAGTTGCGCCGAAGAAAGAAGCTGTGAAGCCTAAGAAACCGCGTGCAGCGGCTGCGAAAAAGCGCACAACGGCTGCGAAAAAAACGACTTCGCCAAAAGGCAAAAAGGGTGATGGTGGAAGCTCGGTTCCAAAAGTTCCGCTGAAAACGGACTAATATGGTTCATGCGACCGAAGGCAAACGCGACAATGCGTTGTGCTTTTGGTGCGTGGGGCATTTTAGCTGAGCATTGGGGTTTCTCGTAACCAAGGTTTTTGACATGTCTGATCTTGGCATTGAAAACGATCTCGTAAAACCGCCACGCTATTGGTTTTTTAAAGGTGCGAAGCATGTTGCTTCGCTGCCAGCTTTTATCTTGATCATGTCATTTATCGGCTTTGCAGCGCTGACTGTAGAAGCAGGTCTGACCGTATGGCAGGCAATGTTCTTGGGGCTTTCCACATGGGCTTTGCCAAGTGCTGTGGTGGTGGCTGGCGCCATTATCAATGATGTGCCGTTTTATGCGACTGTCATTGCCGTCACGCTGGCTTCTGTCAGACTACTCCCGATGACGATGGCATTGGTGCCGGTTTTGAAATCTGACAAAACTAAACTTTCTTCTCTGTTTCTCGCCGCCTATTTCATGGCTGTTACTTCATGGGTGTTTGCCATGAACAAACTACCAGAAATTCCACGGCCAAATCGGGTTCCGTTTTTCTTAGGTTTTGCGCTCACTCTTGCAACGACTGTGACAATCGTCTTGGGCATGGCCCACAGTCTAGTGCCAAATCTACCCGCGCCAATCGCGGCGGCATTGATCTTTCTAACGCCGATATATTTTTTATTGTCGATGACACAAGCAGCCCGTATTGCGCCCGAATATTGGGCAATTGGCTTTGGCTTGGTCTTAGGGCCGATATTTCATCTGATCACACCGGATACAGATTTGTTGTGGTGTGGGCTGATTGGTGGAACGTTGAGCTACGGCATTGGCCGTCTTGTTGAACGACGTAAGGCGGCATCATGAATTTGTTGAACTTACCCTTCAGCGATTGGTCGCCTTATCTGTTCATTTTGCTGGCAGGTGCGATACCGACCCAAATTTGGCGTTCGCTCGGTGTCATTTTATCCCGCTCTATGGATGAAAATGGCGAAGTGTTGAAATGGGTGCGGGCAGTGGCAACGGCCCTTGTTGCGGGGCTGATTGCTAAATTGGTGATATTTCCAACAGGTGATTTGGCCATCGTGCCATTGTGGGCACGGATTGGGTCGCTGTTATTTGGCTATGCCGTTTACTTCGCCACAAGGCCGCGCATTTTCTTTGGCGTCTTGGCTGGCGAGGCGGCCTTAATTTCGGCCACCTTGATTGTGGCTGAATAATTACTCGATCGCTGCGGCAATCTTCGCGGCAGTTGCTGCAAGGGCAGGGTGATCAGCCTCACTGCCATTATGAACTCGCAAACCTTGACCTTCATAACGCGGCATAAGGTGAAAATGCGTGTGGAAGACTTCTTGGCCACCTGCTGCTTCATTGTTTTGGCGAAGGGTTACGCCATCAGCATCAAGCGCCTTCATGATGGCACGGGAAACTTTGGCAGCAGTGGCAATACAAGCAGCCAATTCCGCATCTGCTGCATCAAGCAAATTGCGCGATGGGGCTTTGGGTATCACCAGACAATGGCCTTCACTTGCTGGCAAAATATCCATGAAGACCAGTGTTCCAGCATCTTCATAGACTTTGTGACAGGGAATATCGCCAGCGATGATTTTGGCGAAAATATTGTCTGAATCGTATGTCTCAAGTGTCATTGCTGATTCCCTTTTGGCGTTCTTCGCCGCCATCTTTCTTGAATGGTGTGCGTTCTGCAAGCATTTCGTTTTCAAAGTCTACTTGTTTGCGTTCTTGTTCCAAGTAGTGGGCAATTGCATCGCGAAAACTTGGGTTTGCAATCCAGTGAGCTGAATAGGTTTTGACCGGTATATATCCGCGCACCAATTTGTGCCCGCCCTGTGCGCCTGCTTCTACGCGCTTCAGGCCATGGGCGAGGGCGTAATCGATTGCTTGATAATAGCAGACTTCAAAATGCAGATAAGGATGGTCTTCAACGCAGCCCCAATAACGGCCATAGAGTGTATCGCTGCCAATCATGTTCAATGCGCCTGCGATAATATCGTCATGGCGGCGGGCAAAGATGAAGAGCACTTTGTCTGCCATGCGTTCAATCAGAAGAGAGAAGAATTCGCGGGTAAGGTATGGCGTGCCCCATTTGCGGGCGCCTGTATCCAGATAGAACTCGAAGAACTGGTCGATATGATCTTCGGTAATATCAGCGCCCGTCACCCATTCAATCGTGATGTGATTAGACAGCGCTTCGCGGCGTTCTTTTTTCAGCTGTTTGCGTTTTCTGGAAGAGAGAGCGGCAAGGAAGCCATCGAAATTTTCGTAACCCTCATCGACAAAATGAAACTGCTGGTCTGTGCGTTGCAAATACCCGAACTCGCCAAACTCGTCCCATTCGCTTTCCTCGATAAAGGTGGCGTGGATTGAGGAAGCGCCAAGCGATCGGGCGCGTTCTGCGGCGGCGGAAGCTAAGACCGCGCGGATTTCTTTTGCGTCAGGTCCAGGGCGTGTAAGCAGGCGCGGGCCAGAAACGGGAGTGAAGGGTACAGACACTTGCAGCTTGGGATAATAGCGCCCACCAGCGCGTTCAAACGCGTCCGCCCAGCCATGGTCAAAGATATATTCCCCCTGACTATGGTTTTTCAAATAGCACGGCATAACGCCGGTCGCTTGACCGTCCGCATCTTTTAAAATCATGTGCTGACCAAGCCAGCCAGTATCTGCAACCGCAGAGCCTGATTGTTCTAAAGCATGCAGGAAGTCATACGCCACAAACGGGTTATACGGTTGGCCATTAGGGTTGGCACATGCGTCCCATTGGTCTTTGTCTATATCTGACAAAGATTGGACAATGCTGACAAGATGGGCATCTTCAGTCATGTGTTTGAACAACTAGGGGAAAAGAGAAATCGCATCTCTCATAAGATAGGTAGAAACTAGCAAATGGAAAGATGCGATCTTTATTATTTTTGGTTGAGAGTTGGGCGATTTAGTTGGCCTTAAGCTCAAAGATCGCTTCAACCTCAACAGTAACGCCGAATGGTAGCGATGCCATGCCGACAGCAGAACGGGCGTGACGGCCACGGTCACCAAGGATTTCGACCATAAAGTTGGACGCACCGTTTACGACAGCGGGTTGCTCGCCATATTCAGCTGTTGAGGCAACAAAGCCAACAAGCTTGGTTAGGCCTTCGAGCTTGTCTAAATCACCAACGGCAGCTTTTGCTTGAGCTAGGATGTTGAGCGCACAAAGTTCAGCCCCTTTGGCGGCATCTTCGGTAGAGATGCTATCACCGCAAATGCCTTTGACCATATTGCCGTCTGCTGCTGGCAATTGGCCTGAAATATAAAGCGCATTGCCTGCAATTTTAAACGGCACGTAGTTTGCTGCTGGCGCCATTGCTTCTGGAATGCTCATGCCGCGCTCTGCAAGCCGGTTTTCAACTTCTTTCATATAGTCGCTCGTCATATCTACCTCGTAAGACTGATTAATTTCCCGCACCATAAAACTACCTTGTTCATGATGCACGATTTTTATGAGAGTCCCTTGGATTTTATACCGCGCATAGACTACCTTTAAACGAAGCAAACGGAGAGCCTCGCAAATGAATTTTAAAATGTCTTATTACAAAGCAGTTGGATGCACTTTTGCGGCATTGATGATGGGCGGGCAGGCGGTTGCGATGGAAATGGCGCCACACCGCGCGGTTTATGAAATCACGTTTGGAAGCTCGAGACCCGAATCACAAATTGCTGGCGGCATTGGTAAATGGGTGCTGGAGGTAAAAGGCGCAAGCTGCACGGGTTATAATGTCAGTTACCGCTTTGTCTCTAAGCTACAAACACAAGATGGCGCGGAAATCACGTTGGATACGCGCGGCAAATATTTTGAAAGCGGTGATGCAACCGCTTTTGATTTTGCGAACTCTGTTTATCAAAACAATCAATTGCGAGAAGCCGTGAAGGGTGTTGCAAGCCGCGGCGATGAGACTATTAATGTGCGCCTTTCCAAGCCAGAGGCTGCAACTGTTACCGTTGAGAATGAAGCTTTGTTTCCGGTGCAGCATTTTATCAAGCTGGTTGAAGATGCAAAGGCTGGCAAGAAGCTCGTGAACAATGTGGTTTATGAGGGGATTGAAGGCGCGAAAACATCGCTTCTAGCAAGTTCTATCATCTTGCCAGAAAAGCCTGCCGAAGAAGGCGACGGGCTGGTTTACCAAATGCTGGAAGATATGAAATTGCGCCGCTGGCCCGTTACAATTTCTTATTTCAAACATGAAAAGAAGGGCGATGGTGAACCGGAATGGCAAAACTCGTTCTTGCTTTATGAAAACGGCGTGACGCGTGATTTTACCTTTGACTACGGCGATTTCGTTTTGAGGGGTAAAATGGAAACGCTGGAGCTTTTGTCAAAAGAAGATTGCTGATCTATTTTTCGCGTTGCGGGCGGGTGTCATCATTGAAGAGCTGCCCGTGCTTCACAGCGTTTTTGCCAAATTTTTCACGTACACTATCCATTGCGCGTTCTGCTTGGGCGCGCTTTGTTGATTGTTCATCGATCAAATCGCCTGGATCAGCAATGTCTGCTGGGTAAAGATCTGAGACGCCAACACCAATAAGACGAAACTTGGTGCCATCGGTTTCCTTTTTCAAAAGGTCGTAACTTGTTCTGAATATGCGGTCAGCCAATTGGGTTGGATCGGTTAGTTTTCGGTTGCGTGTTCTTGTTTGAAAGTCAGCGGTCTTTAGTTTCAAAACAACCGTGTGACCGCTGAACTGCTTCTTTTTCAGTTGCGCTGATACTTTTTCTGATAGCGCCCTTAGGGACCGCGATAAATCGTCAAAACTTGAAATATCGTTGTTGAAGGTGGTTTCAGACGAGATGCTTTTGGTCTTGCGAGAAGGTGAAACAATGCGGCTATCATTTGCCTTGGAAAGTTGGGCGATGCGTAAACCCATAACGCCGTAGCTTTTGGCAAGGTCGGTTTCTTCCATCTGCTGCAATTGTCCGATGGTCGTAATGCCATCGGCGGCAAGCTTCTTTTGAAATGCTTTGCCAACGCCCCAAATCATGGAGACGGGTTTGTCTTCTAAAAAGCTCAATGCTTCCTCTTTGCCAATCACAGAAAAGCCGCGTGGTTTTTCGAAGTCAGACGCGATTTTTGCAAGGAACTTATTGAACGACAGTCCGATTGAAATTGTGATGCCGATCGTTTCTTGAATATGTTTGGCAAAGGCATTCAGTGTTTCAGCAGGCGAGGCGTTGTGCAGGCGTTCTGTGCCGCTTAGGTCGAGAAAAGCTTCGTCGATGGAAATGGGTTCAACCAAAGGGGTGAGCGAAAGCATTTCTTCGCGGATTTGATGGCCAACACGCGAATATTTCTCCATGTTAGGTGGTAGCACCACAGCGTCTGGGCACGCTTCCAGCGCTTTGAACATGGGTTGTGCCGAGTGAACGCCATTTATACGGGCAATATAACAAGCTGTTGATACAACACCTCGTCGTCCGCCGCCTATAATCAATGGCTTGTCGATGAGTTCAGGGTTATCGCGTTTTTCCACCGATGCGTAAAAGGCATCGCAGTCAATATGGGCGATGGAGAGGGTGTGCAATTCATCATGCGCAAGTAATCGCGGGCTGCGACATGATACACATCGTGGAATTGATTTATTGGCTGAGAGCTTTTGTGGTGTGAGGCAGTCGCGACAAAGTGCACGACTGCTTAAGTCTTCCGGTTTAGAGGGGCCGTTAACGTCCCAATCCTCCGACAGCATTTGTTGGGTTTTCAGCCGCTTTTAGGATTTGTTGCAAGAACGTGATTTCCGAACCGCTGGTTGGTGTTGTTCGGGTCAAGAAATCGAAAACCTTGCCATCTTTGAGGCCAAAGTCGCCAATGTTGCGAACACTGCCTACTTCATCAAAGTAAACCGCAATAACGCGCTGATTAACAATTTTGCCGCGCGCAAAGGCTGCGCGTTTTTTCGTCGTTTGGCTAATGTAGTAATAGCCTTCAGTTTTGAATGATTCGATGGTGGAAGGGGTGCCCAACGCTAAAAGAACTTGTTCTTGACTAGCGCCAACTGGGATTTGCTGAAGTGCTTCAGGCGACACGACATAACCGTGCTGCAATGTTTGCGATATACATGCGCTGAGCATAAGTGGCAGCGCAACAACAGCAATTTTCCCGAAATTTCCCATATAATCACCTATTAAGCATGGTTTGAGCAGAGTCAAACGAGCTTGAACTTCCCCATATCCTGCACTCGTATACACCAAGAGAGCCGCAGGCTAAATCGACCTTATTAAGATCATGCTCTCATGGTTAACATTGTAGCTCATTAAAAGGGTAATAAGGCAACAAGGTGGCATTGTTTATGCCATAAAATTTCTTTGAACGAAAGGTGATAGAAGGTAAAGAGGCTTGCTTTGGTGGGTAACTCGATTTAAGGGGCAAGGTATCGGCTTGTTAGCCCCTATAGAAACTCAGAGAATATGTCCTTTTTCGCAAAGCTACTGAAATCATTTTCATCCCGCCAAAGCCCTGCTGCACGCAGGGTTTATGACCAGGTCGTCACTCAATCCAGACAGGTTGTTTTCTATGAAAATAACAGGGTTGAGGACTCAGTTTCTGGCCGATTTGATATGATTGTGTTTCACGCATTTTTGTTGTTGCACAGATTAAAACGTGAAGAAGAGACCGGTAAGGTGTTTGGGCAGGAGGTGTTTGATATTTTTATTGAAGATATGGACCGTTCCCTGCGTGAAATGGGGGTAGGCTATCAGGCTGTCCCTAAACGCATGAAGAATATGGGTGAAGCTTTTTATGGGCGGATTGCGGCCTATGATTCTGCCGTTGAGAGCGGGGATGAAAGTGCGATGGCTGAAGCGATTGAACGCAATGTTTTCCCAGAGCACGAGCGGGCCGAGAGCTTGTCTGTGATGTTTTCAGCCTATGCGTTTTCTTGCATCCAAGCACTCGATGACTATTCTTTATATGAATTGCAAAATGGCGATATTCCTTTTGCAAACCCCCAAGAATTTGTGAGTGAATAAACCAATGACAAGCAAGAAGACCCCGTCAAACGAGGCAATTGAAGTTGAACACGTCCTTCCTCGGCCTTTGGCTGTATCCGCCATCCCGCGCAATGGCTATCAAACCACATTGACGCTCAGTGATGATGAAAAGGCTGCTGTCTGTACGTTTTACAATCTGCTTGAAGTGCTTAAGTTCGAAGCTGATATTACGCTTACCAAGCGGACCACCACTAAGTTCATCGTAGAGGGGCGCTTGAAAGCCAAGGTTCATCAACCTTGTGTTGTGTCTCTTGCGCCTGTTGAAACTATTATTGATGAGGACATCAATTTAGTTTTGCTTCCTGAAGACGAGTTTGAACGTTTTCTTGAGCGAAAAGACGAGGATGGATCTTTGATCATCTCTCTTGAGGATGACATCCCAGATACGTACCAAGGTGATAAAGTTCAGCTTGGTGTTTTGGTTTTGGAGCATTTAGCGTTAGGCTTACATCCATACCCTCAAGCCGAGGGTGCGGAGTTAGAAGAGGGCTCAGATGATGGGGAATTGCGGCAAAACCCATTTGCTGGTTTGGCGTCATTAAAAGATAAACTAAAGCCAAACTAAACTTTTCTTGAGCAAAGCATGCACATGTTTACGTATTTAACTCTTGCACATTCGCGCGAATTGAGGCTTTTAACCACGATTGCCCTGATCGGGCGGTTCGGCTAGCAAAATATAGCAAAGGGATCATGCACCTTGAACGGGTGTGATTGATGGGCTTTTTACGCGAATGAACACTTCTATGATCATCTCAGTTGATGCAATGGGGGGAGACGAGGGACCAGAAATGGTGATTCCCGGTCTTAACTTGTTGCTGGTACGCCAACCCGATCTTACTTTTCTTTTGTTTGGTGAAGAGGATAAGGTTGCGCCGATCCTTGCGCATTATCCAAAAGTGAAGGCTGCAAGTGAAATCCGCCATTGTGATATAACCATTGCGATGGATGAGAAGCCAAGTCAGGCTTTGCGTTCCGGTCGTGGAAAATCCAGCATGTGGCTGGCGATTGAAGCGGTGAAGACGGGCGAGGCAGCTTTTTGTATCTCAGCCGGTAATACAGGCGCGTTGATGGCGATGTCTAAATTTTGCCTGCGTACGATGGCAAACATTGAGCGCCCCGCAATTGCCGCCCTTTGGCCAACTGAGCGTGGCGAGAGTGTTGTGCTTGATATGGGTGCAACCATTGGTGCTGATGCGCAGCAGTTGGTTGATTTTGCCATGATGGGCGGCGCGATGGCTCGCGCTCTATTCGACCTTAAGCGTCCGACTGTTGGTTTGCTCAATATTGGCGTTGAAGAAGTCAAAGGTCTGGAAGAGGTGAGAACCGCTGGGCGTTTGCTTCGTGAGGCTGATGACAGCTCAATTGAATATTATGGCTTTGTTGAAGGGAATGATCTGGGACGCGGCACCGTTGATGTTGTGGTTACAGAAGGTTTCACTGGAAACATTGCTTTAAAAACGGCAGAAGGCACCGCTAATCAGATCGCTGGTTACCTACGCCAGGCAATGACCCGTACATGGCGCGCACGCCTTGGTTATCTGCTTGCTAAAGGTGCGTTTGACCGATTGCGCGCAAAGATGGATCCTAGTCGTGTAAACGGCGGTGTGTTTTTGGGCTTGAATGGTATTGTGATTAAGAGTCATGGCGGCACCGACCCTAAGGGTTTTGCAAGTGCAACCGAGCTTGGTTTCAACATTGTGAGCAATGGTTTACTTGAAAAGATAAAGTCAGACATGACAGCTGACCTTGGCTCGTCTAAGACGAGTTAGTTGAGAATTTCGTGAGAGGAAGACATTAGTGAGTATTATTCGCTCCGCTGCAATTGGATGTGGTCGTTATCTTCCAGAAAAGATTCTGTCGAATGATGAGCTGGCGACTATGGTCGATACGTCGAATGAGTGGATCGTTCAGCGTACGGGCATCACTGCCCGCCATATCGCGGCAGAAGGTGAGACAACATCTGATCTTGGAACAAAAGCTGCTCTTGCAGCCTTAGAAAATGCTGGAATTGAAGCTGATAGCATTGATCTGATTATTCTTGCGACATCGACGCCAGATTATACCTTTCCGGCAAGTTCTGTCCAAATTCAGCATAATTTAGGCATCAAAACAGGCGCTGCCTTTGATTTGCAAGCGGTCTGTTCGGGGTTCGTTTTTGCAATGAGCACGGCAGATACCTACATTTGTGCCGGAAAAGCGAAACGTGTTTTGGTGATTGGCGCAGAAACATTTTCTCGTATTTTAGACTGGGAAGACCGCACAACCTGCGTTCTTTTTGGCGATGGAGCGGGCGCTGTCGTGCTTGAGGCTGTCGAAGGTGAAGGCACATCGAGTGATCGCGGCATCTTAACAACCCACCTTCGTTCTGACGGTTCGCACCGTGAAAAACTCTACGTGGATGGTGGTCCATCAAAGACCCAAACAACAGGTCATTTGCGCATGGAAGGCCGCGAAGTCTTCAAACATGCCGTCGGAATGATCACTGACGTTGTCTACGATGCCTTTGATTCAACAGGACTTTCTAGCGATGACCTTGATTGGTTTATCCCGCACCAAGCCAATGAGCGCATCATTGATGCCAGTGCAAGAAAGCTTGGTATTGACCCTGCTAAAATCGTGAAAACTGTTTATAAGCACGGCAACACATCAGCTGCCTCAATCCCACTTGCTCTTTGTGAAGCGGTTGAAGATGGTCGAGTGAAAAAAGGTGACACGCTCATGCTTGAAGCAATGGGTGGTGGTTTTACTTGGGGATCGATCCTCTTAAACTGGTAATACCTCAACGTCACCTTATTGATCAAAGAGCATCTTTCGAAATCTTGTAGATTGACCCGCAGTGCTGAAATAGTTAAGCTTTCTCAGGGGAATAAGAGATTTAGGAGGGGAATATGAGCGGTAAAACCGTAACACGCGCCGACCTTTGCGAGAGCGTTTATCAAAAAGTAGGTTTATCGCGGGCAGAATCTGCCGAATTAGTTGAATCATTTTTGAATGAAGTTTCTGATTGCCTTGTAGGGGGCGAATCCGTGAAACTATCCTCGTTCGGATCTTTTATTGTGCGTTCGAAGAATGAGCGAATTGGTCGAAACCCAAAGACAGGCGAGGAAGTGCCAATTTTACCTCGACGTGTTTTGGTTTTTAAACCAAGCAATGTGATGAAAGATAAAATCAACAAAGGTTAGACGGTTTCTCAAGCCGTCTTTAAGGACGGTATGTCGTGACGAAATCACCTGACGCCTTCAAAACGATTAGCGAAGTTGCAGAAGAGCTTAAGCTCCCTCAGCATGTGTTGAGGTTTTGGGAAACGCGTTTTTCTCAAATAAAGCCAATGAAGCGGGGCGGCGGTAGACGCTACTATCGCCCTGATGACCTCAGTTTATTGCGGGGTATTCGCCATCTTCTTTATAGCGAAGGTTATACAATCAAAGGCGTTCAACGCATTTTGAAGGAGCAAGGTGCCCGTCACGTTGCAACTCAGTGGTTGGATGCTGGAGACGGTCAAGCGGAAGTGCCATCTGACGTTGTGACGCCACAAGCGCCTGCTCAACCTGCGTCAGCTGCGCCGATCCCTGTTCCGCCGACAGCTGTTATGCAACCGATAGAACAAGTTGCTGAGCCCGTAGCCGCGCCGACAGCACCAGCTCCTATGACCGCTCCTGTGCCAGAGCCGATCCCAGAACCTGCGCCAGAGCCTACACTAGAACCTGCCCCAGCACCTGCCGCAGCACCTATAATGTCTCCATCCCCTGCGGTTGTTTCAGCTCAAGCTGCCCCAGCCGCGCCGGTTGTTGCACCACCAGCACCAGCCCAACCGGTGGCGCCAACAGAGGCTGTTTCACAGCCAGTGGCTCAACCACAGGCCGCAACACCACAAATGCAGCCTACAGAGCCACAAAAACAAGCTGTTATGCCACCATTTGCGATTACGCACGGCGCACCTGCCCATCTGGTTGAGGCTATAACGCCGACATCCTCACTGGTTGAATCTGTAGCCTATGAGGACGGGGCAAGCAGCCGAAGTGCTGATGCCGTGCCCGCTGATATTTTGGTCGATGACACAAAAGGTAGCAGTATCGCAAAGTCCATTGGCATGGGATTGCTTGGTAAGATCACTGGCTCTGATGATGGGGATAGCAAGAAGCAAGGCCAATCAATTTTGCCAAAAGGTGATATCGAACGCCTGCAAGCGACCTTGGTTGATCTGTTGGAATGCAAGCGTCTTTTGGATCAAATTAGATAGACGTCACCTTACCTCAGTTGGGGGGTGATTTGTCTTGTCGCATTGTTTCAATGGTGTTGACCAATGTGACAAGCACGAAGCTTATGATCATAAGCAGGAACCAAGAGCCCATTTTTGCAAGTGAGACAACATTCCAGCCGTCGCGCTGTTCGGGGTAGGTCCATGCTGCAGCAAAAGTGCCGAGGTTTTCTGCAACCCAGATAAAGAATGAGACCAACACGAAACCAAGCAAAAGTGGCATCGTGCGATAGGTCTTATGCGGTTTGAAGTAGATCCAAGTTCGCGAATACAGCAAGATTGTTAGCGCGAATAAACCCCACCTTATGTCCCATGTGAAATGGTGGGTGAAAAAGTTGAGATAGATCAACAAGGAGAGCAGGGCGGTTTGCCACATGGGTGGGTAGCCGATGTAGCGAAAATCGAAAATGCGCCAAACCCTTGCGATGTAACTGCCAACAGCCCCATACATGAAACCCGTAAACAGTGGAACGCCACCGACGCGAAGGATGTTTTCTTCTGGATAGCTCCACGATCCGACATGGGTTTTAAATATCTCCATCACGGTGCCGACAAGATGAAAAATCAGTATCACCTTGATTTCATTGGGATGTTCTAATTTGAAAATGACCATCACAACTTGAATGGCGATTGCCCAGATCACGAGGAAATCGTATCGCGCAAGAATGAAGTCGTCTGGCCAAAGCCATTTGGTTGCAAGAATTGCGACCAACATAAGGCCCGCAAAAATACAGGCATAGGCTTGTTTTATGCCGAAATACCAAAGATCAATAATGGCTGAGACGAGGAAATTCTTGATGGCGATTGCCTCCGAATTTAACCCAACTATTGATTGGGAATGGTCGGAGTGGCGGGACTCGAACCCACGACCTCTCGTCCCCCAGACGAACGCGCTACCAGGCTGCGCCACACTCCGATGGCGCGACTATAATCGCATTGTGAATTGAGAAGCAACGCGTTACAGCAAGGAATTAGCGGTATTTTTAAGAGGCTTGTCTACGTCGCTGATTTTGGTGGTGTTGCCAAATACGTTCCGCTGCGATCATGCCCCACGTTAGGCCATAAACGAGATAGAGGTGGCGCCAGCGATCTGTATCCACAACCATGCCAACCAATGCATGGCCTGCAATAACGATAACACAGACTTGGAGATACCCTTGCCATGGTCGTTGCTTCAAGATGTTCTTGAAGCCTGCATAAAGGGTGGTGCCAACAAGGCTTAAATAGGCGAGGCCACCAAGCCAACCATAAACGAGGAATGCTTTGATATAGACGTTGTGCGTGTCTTCGCCAAATGTTTCGCGCGATTTACCAAAGCCATAACCAAGCGGTTTTTCCATAATCCATTCAAGACCATAGGTGTAGCGGGCAAAACGGCCAAAACGTGCACCATCGTAACTTTGCACAAGTCTGGCGCGCTCAGAAAAGAGACTGGAAACAGCCTCAAAGCTGAGGGCGAACACCAGCATGCCGACGAGCAAGATGACCATGAACACAGACATAATGGTAATCTTGGTGCGTAATCTGCGGCTGTTTGAAGAGATAAAGACAACGGCAACCATCATAAACATACCAACAGCGGTAAGCCCCCATGCTGCGCGCGAGAAGGCTAGGAAGACCGCCGCGAGCAGGATCATCAGGCCAAGGATGTTCAAGAGATTGCGATTAAGAGGTTGTACCAAAATTTGACGCAACAAGAAGATAATCGGAAGCGCGAGGAAAGGGCCAAACACGTTCGGGTCTTCGAACGGACCTGCCGCACGCCCACCAAAAAGGAAGGCCTCAGAATTTGGCAAAATATGGAAGTAAGCCAAAATACCAATCAAGGCACCGATAATCGCGGCAATGATATAGGCATTAAAGACGATACGAAGCCGCTCGCCGGGTTTTTCTGCGATGAGGGCTGCGTAAAAAATCGATGTGGTTGCCAAAAAGGTTGTCACCACAATGTAGAAAAAGGATCCGCCTACATCCGCCTTTTGTGTTGCTGCAATCATGCCGCCGCACACAAAACAAAGCATCATTAAGGTGAGGGGGAGGAAGCCGCGTTTGATTGTTAGACCAAAAGCAAACCACACAACCAGCATCGGTACGATCAGCAGCTCATAGGGCGCTGGCTCAAAAAACACGAAGCCAATCAAAAACACAACAAAGCCAAGCATAAAGTTGCCAATTGCTGTGGTCGATAGCGTCACACGGCCAGTTTGTCGGCTTATTGGGCTATATGTTTCTGTGACGAAACTCAAAATCTGATCCAATCAATACAAATGATCAAAAATGGGCTGCTTAGTAAGCGTTTTTCGTGTCCATCAAGCGGAAAGGGGTCTTGATCACAATGTAAAGATCAAAGGCCAGTGACCAGTTCTCGATGTAATAAAGGTCATGATCTGTGCGCTTTTTGATTTTCTCAACATTGTCGATCTCACCACGCCAGCCATTAATTTGTGCCCAGCCTGTTACACCTGGTTTGACACGGTGGCGGGCAAAGTATCCATCCACTACCTCATTCCAAGGCTGATCTTGCAAATGAGCATGAACGGCGTGTGGGCGAGGGCCGACCAACGATAGTTCGCCTTTTAGAACGTTCCAAAGCTGTGGCAATTCATCAATTGATGTTTTGCGAATGAAGGCACCCACTTTTGTGACGCGGGGATCACCTTTGGTTACGACCACTTTGGCAGTTGGATCGCATTTGTCCGTATACATGGAACGGAACTTCCAAACGTCAATTTCTTCATTGTTGAAGCCGTGGCGTTTTTGACGGAAGAAAACAGGGCCTTTGCTGTCCATCTTGATCATGATCGCTGTCACAACCATCAATGGTGCCAGAGCAATGATCATCAAAGCGGAAACCACAATGTCGAAAATCCGTTTTCTAACAAACCGCCATCCTGAGATTGGGCGTTCTGACAATTTCACAAACGGCATCGCGCCGATATAAGAATAAGCACGCTGTTTGAACGCCATTTTATTGGTATGGGCAGACAAACGAATATCTAGCGGCAAAATCCATAGCTTTTTCAGCATTTCGCGTACACGACCGCCAGCTGTTAGCGGCAATGATACAATCAACATATCAAGGCGGGCTGAGCGAGCAAATTCTACCAACTCAGGCACAGTGCCAAGCTTTGGATAGCCTGCAACGGTATCAGGGGAGCGGTCATCTGTGCGGTCATCAAAGATGCCACAGATACGAATATCGTTATTTTGTTCACGCTCTAAGCCAAGAATGACTTGTTCTGCTTCTGCACCACCGCCAACGATGATCGCACGGCGCTCCAACAGACCCGCTTCTGTCCAACTTTTTACGACTAAACTAACAAGAGAACGGAAAATGAAGACGAGGGCGAAGCCTGTGACGAACCAGGGTGTAACCCAGCGCGTATCAAATAGGTTGAGCTCTGGTAGCATTTGTGATGACAAAATAACGGCGCTGAAACAAACCATCCATGCCGCTACGATGCGCATCAATTGCTGCGGCAAATCTCGGATGACACGTAATGTGTCAAGATGGAGAGCGTGTACAAGGAGGGAGAATAAAACAGTCACACCAAAAAGCACGGCCATTGGCAGACCGAGGCTGGTGAATGAGCCTTCGTTTACGAATGCAATGGATAGGGCTCCTGATACCATGACCAAGACCATTTCGAATATTACGACGAAACCGCTGACTACGGCAGGTGACATTGTTTTTTGCGCAAGAAGACTTGCAACGTCATCACGCCCCATTTCAGATGGGGTTTTGAAGAGCTCATCAGGTCTTGCTGGTGTAAGGCCGCCATCGTTGTCCATGCCTATAACATCGGCATTTGTATCGTTGTCGTCATTAAGAATGTTATCAAACTTTTCCATATTTTCCCCACACCAGTGAAATCCCATTACTTCTGGTATGGGAGGAAGATAACTGAAAAGCATAAAAAAACGCTTCGAGGAAAGAGTGAGATTTGAGGGTTTTGTTTTACTAACTGCTAACGATAAAGGCTCGCCATGATTACCATGACGAGCCTAGCATGAGTGGCGGGTACTCCAGACCTTTGGCCCGCGTTCGTGAGCAGTGCGTGAAGACGCTCCTGCGAATTAGTTTTTAAGCTTAGAAAAGCCGCTCCTTGACCGTGATAGTATCACCCGGGCGGATTGGCGTGTTTAGATCAACTTTGCCATGTTCAATAGAGCCGTTGATTTGTCGCGCAATTTGAACTTGTTTGCGGTTTGCTCGTGGTGAAAAACCACCTGCAATTGCGATTGCTGTTTGTGCTGTAAGGCCGTTTACATATTCAAATTGGCCTGCGTTGTTGACTTCGCCATGAATGAAGAAAGGGCGGAAAGTTGCAACTTCGATGGCAACATCTGGGGTGCGAACGTAGCCTTGACGCAATTTGGCGGCGACATCACCTGATAATTGTTGGGTTGTGCGACCACGCGCTGGAACAACGCCAATGAGTGGCATCGTAATGAAACCCGCTTGATCGACTGTATAGGTCGTTGAGAGGTTTGCTTGTTCAAACACAGTTACACGCAATTGATCTCCGCTATCAAGTTGATAGGGCGATGTAAGGGCTTTGTGAGAAGCCGACTGCGGAAGAGTGTTGCTCGCGCACCCAATAAGGACACTACAAACAAGGGTTAGGATAAGAGCAGGTACGAAACGCATTTTAATTCGCCAGAAATGATTACACGCTCCCTTTATCCGAAAACATAGTTAATTGAGCGTAAAGCCCGCAGTAATTTGGAAAATTTTATCGTTAACAAAATATAAATGAGAGTAACAAGGATGAATTACTTACCTGTGTTTTTATTGGTGGTGAGTTGTCTTGCTATGCTTGATTTTCAGGGCGGTTAACTAAACAGTTACCATAATTGTGATCTATAGAGTTAGATTAAACTTATAGATTCGAGCACCATGAGCGACTTCGCAACAAACCATCGTAATGACGATGAGATCGATTTAACTTCTTTATTTGGAGCGCTTTGGCGTCGCAAGTGGCGGGTAATTTTTTTCGCATTGTTGGGTTTAGGCCTTGCCGTGTTGTTTCTGTTTTTGGTCAAGCCGACTTATGAAAGTAATACTCAGCTTTTGATCGAAAAGCGTGAGACCGTTTTTACGCGTCCAAACGATGAGCGTAATATACCGCAAGCAAATGATTTCGATGCATTGTCATTGGCAAGTCAGGTAGAGGTTTTGCAATCGCGCGGCATTCTAAAGGCAGTTGCAGATAAACTTAAGCTCGGCACCAAGGCTGAATTTGATCCACTTCTGTCTGATCCAAATGGCGGCGGGGTGGTTTCAACCCTTATGAGCTTGCTGGGTTTTGCAACAGGTGGGGGCGCTTCTGAAACTCGTGAGGAACGAGTGCTGAAGTCTCTTTCTGAGCGCGTTACTGTTTATGGTGTGAATGATTCACGGGTTGTTTCTGTTGAAGTGGTGACACGTGAGCCAACGCTTTCTGCTGAAATTGCGAATGCGATCACCAACGAATATCTTCAGGTTCAACGCGACGACAGTCGGACAAATACTGAAGGGGCTTCTTTGTTTCTTGAAAAAGAGATTAGCCAACTAAGAGAGCGCGTTGCGATTTCTGAACGTAAGGTTGAAGACTTCCGTTCGAGTGCTGATCTTATTGCAGTTGATGACGATTCTACTTTGACAAAACAACAGCTTAGCGAAACTTTGACATTGTTGAGCGATGTTAATGCTGAGCGCACAGAAGCAGAAGCAAAGGCAGACCAAATTTTGCGTCTCCTCAATTCTGGTGCCGCACTTGATAGCTCATCTGATGTGCAAGATTCACCACTAATCCAGCGTCTGCGTGAACAACAAGTGTCACTGCGTGCTCGCATTGTTGACTTGCAAACCAGCCTATTGGCAAGCCACCCACAAGTGAAGGCGGCACAATCGCAATTGGCTGACTTAGACCGAGAAATCGCTCGCCAAGCGCGGCTTATTGCACGCGCTTTGGAAGGCGATGCTAAGGTTGCAAAAGTTCGCCAGCAAGAGCTGGAACGTGAAATTACGCGCTTAAAAACAGCAACATCTCGTGCAAATGAGCAAGAAATTAAATTGCGCGCTTTGGAGCGTGAAGCCAATGCACAACGTGAATTGTTGGAGACTTATCTAACTCGTTTCCGCGAGTCGACTGCACGCCAAAATTCAGAACTTCTTCCGGTCAACGCACGGGTTATTTCAGCTGCGAGCGTTCCGTTTAATGTGCATTTCCCAAAACCAGTTCCAACGCTGGCTGTTGCAACATTTGCTGGTGCATTCTTAGCAAGCCTCTTTATCCTTGCAGGAGAACTGCTGACGGGGCGGGCCATGGTGACGGTGAACGGCCAAGTGGATCCAAGCTTTAATGATTTGGCCGCAGAAGAATTCGTTGCAAAAACCAATGAAGAATCCTTATCCCACGAAGTGCCAGAGCAGGCAGATGAACGTGGAGATGTTGAACTTACTGGTATTATGGCAGAGGCAAAGCGCAAAAATGAGACGCTAAATGAGCGAGTAGTTGAGCCTGAGACCTCATTTGAAGATGAGACTTCACTGAGCGAAGATCAATCGGTTGAGGCGGACGGTCACGATGACATGTTGGATTACGTGGCACAAAAACAATCAACGCAATTGCGCCAAAAAGTCAGACGTCGCCCGAAAAGCGCGGGACGCCAAGTAAAGTCAACCAGTGACCTTTATTCGGTCGCCCAAGCCATCGACGCGATTGACAAATATCAACTCGAAAACATTGTGGTTTTGCCTGTTTTCCAAAACCGTAGCTGTGCCGATTTTGCGCTGCAACTCGCCCGCTCAATCAGTGCATCTGGCCATGGTGTTGCTTTTGTCGATACAGGTGATGCGGGCCTCACAGGCGATGCTTCGCTTGCTGGTATCTCGGATGTAATTAATGAGGACGTTAATCTGGATGAAGCGGTGTTCGCTGATCCGATGTCTGATGTTGATTTGATTATGAGCGGCACATCAGAACTCTTCATTGACGATTGGGAAGAAGGGCACGTGCAAGAAGTCGTGCAGGAATTGTCAGAAAACTATGATGTTACGGTATTGCACGATCCTATGGGTGTGACAGTTCCTTATTTTGATGAACTGGTTGAGCATGCGGATATGATTGTCTTTGCAACCAATGCACCGTTGACCCGCAAACAGGTTGCGGCAATGCTTCGCGAAAACATTGATACGGTTCCAGCGCACTCGATGTTTGTCGCCATAGGCTCCGACAGTGGAGCGGTTGCTGCATAGAATTGTTCGATAGGTTTAAAGTTATAGAAGGCTCAGTATTACTTACTGGGCCTTCTTTTTTGAGCCAAGCAATGTCGTTCTGCATTTTTTGACAAAAGACCACACGGCATCATTGTCTTTAATCTGCTGCTTTGCATGACGGCCTAGACGAACAGCGGCGCAATAAAGGCGTCCTTTGGTGGACACTGGAAGAATGATATCAACCAAGTCGTGTTGTTCATCACACCATGATTTTTTGTACCGTTCGCCACCAACACCAAAGTCAAAACGCCGCAAACCATTCAGGCAGCATTCTTCGATCTGCTTATGAAAGATGAACGAACCTGGCGAGATGGATTTGTACTTTTCGTCCATACTCATTGAGGTGAAATAACCGAAGCTTTGACCTTTGAATATGCCGTGGGCGAGGAGGCCAAGAAACTTACCGTCTGCTTTCAAAGCGCTATAATTGAGGAGTTGGCCTTCGTCATTTTGGGTTTTTTTGTTGAGGATCCCAAAGAAGGCTTTAGTAGGCTCATTATCAAACGGGTTGGCGATGCCACGTTGCGCGAACCATTCCTGCTTTTGTTCAACAAACAGTTGATAAATTTCAGCGCCTTCTTTCGCATTTCGAGCGGTGATAAATTCATAACCACCAAGCGCTTCGAGACCTCGTTCTTGCGCGCGCAAAATTTTGCGTTTTCGTTTTGAATTGCCGTAAGCAAGCACTGCGTCAAAATCACCACCCATTGAGACAGAACCACCATTTTCCGTGGAGGGGCTATGGTTGAACGCTTCAGTCAATGGGTTATCAAAGCCATCCCATTTCAGTGGTATGCGTGTTAGATCAAACACGTCAATAGAGTGCGTTTTGAGCGTTGCAATTTGTTCCAGTAACTTAGGAAGGATCGCGCTGATTTCAGTCAAATGATTTGGATCAAAGAGCGCAAACTTATAGTTCGCGTGATCACCACCCATGAAACAGGCCGTAAGCAACCCAGATTTTTCGACTAATGTGAGGGGAAGTAGAAAGACAATTTTGCCATCAATTGAGGCGGTAATCAGCAACGGCTCTGCATTGTCGGCTGCACCAATTGTATCTTGCCAAGCCTTTTGCCAAGCATAAGTTTGATAGATCGTAGCAGGTGTTTTTTCTTCCAACTCTTGCCATTGAAGCATCACAGCTTCAAACGAAGAATATACTGAAATATTGAAGGCTGCGATTTCAAAATCGACGTGGCTCTCATTGTTATTTGGAGTATTCTCTTTAAAAGCCGCCATTTTGCGCCTGTTCATGCCGATCCGGTAAAGGTTTAGTCACGTTCTGCGGCTACCATGTCATCTTCTTATTAAGATTTTGAATACTGGGTGTCTTTTGTCAGCTCTTTCAACCTCATTCATGCGGTTTGGTTTAAACGCAATTGGCCGCTCTGGTCTTGCTAATGTCGTTAAACCCGTATTTGGCGGCCTTGGTGCTGTTTTGATGCTGCACCATGTGGGGAATCGTGCGCCCAGCTATTTTGGCGGCAATGACCACCTTTCCATCAAGCCTGAGTTTTTGACACAAATGCTTGATGAGTTTCGCCAAGAATGTATCGATATTGTCTCGTTAGATGAAGCCATTTGGCGCATGAAGACTGATAAGCAAACAGCGCCGTTTGTTGCCCTAACTTTTGATGATGGGTATCGTGATAATATCGAGACCGCTTATCCAATCCTTCAATCGTTTCGTGTGCCTTTCACCATTTTTGTGTGTTCCGGCTTTGTTGATCGTAAGGTTCCTATTTGGTGGTTGAGCCTTGAGACGATCATTCAATCGAATAATGAGATTGAACTCTATATTGATGGCGCTACCCACCAGCTACAATGCGTTGGTAAAAATGAAAAAGGCACCAGTTACGTAAAAGCCGTTGAACTGCTGAAGAACGCGCCTTTTGACGTTGCTGAAAATTGCCTGACACGCCTTTATGATGATTATCAGCACGATCCGCTCGCTCTTGTAGATCAAGAAATGTCGACGTGGGAAATGCTAAGTGATCTATCAAGTGACCCGCTTGTGACGATTGCAGCTCATACTGTTTCCCATCCATTCCTTCCTAAATTGAGCCGTGAAAAAGCCAGTCAGGAGATGATGGATAGTCGCAGCAGGATCAAAGAAATGACCGGATGCGACACGGAATTCTTCGCCTATCCTTATGGTTTTGAGGGTGCAGCTGGACCGAGAGAGGTTCGGCTTGCTGAGGAAATTGGTTTCAAGGCTGCTTTTACCACCCGCAAAGGGACATTATCAGCAGAGCATACTAATCACATGTGCGCCTTGCCGCGTGTTTCTATCAATGGACACTATCAAAATATGGGTGCAATGCGCGCTTTGTTGAGCGGCTTTCCATTCTACATTGCGAACCGATTTAACCGCGTCAAAACGCTCTAGTTGAAATCCAGCCTATTGGTTCGGGTGCTTAGGCGTAATCGCCCGTTCTCCGCGCCAACCTAGCCAGATGATAAATCCGGCAGGGATTACCCAAAACAGACCCGCAAACGCATAATAGACGAATTGAAAGAAGCCTGATGTCTCTGGCAAAAGGCGCACGGCAAAAACCATAGCACCTAGTGAATAGATCACGATGAAGGCGACCAAGAAGATGGTGGCGATGATCTTACGAGCGCGTTTCATGGTTTTTCCTCAGCGATTGTTGTGCCGTATCTAACGTGCGGCTTACGCTTTGTGAAGGGCATGGGTATCAATTTCACCCAAAGTGAGCGGACAAGCAATCGCATTTGAGTTTTTCTTATGCGCATGCGGTTGTAAAGAACTCTATAGAGCGCTATTTCGCTTATAAGAATAGTCAGTATAGGACTTTGTGATGACCTTAGCAGGCGATGCACCAAAAATGGCAATATCGACTGAAACCAATACGCCTGCAGGGCGGTTGGCGATGATCCGTGCGTGGCTTTACACAGTCCTTGGTTTGATTTTTGCCATGGTGGTGGTTGGTGGCGCAACGCGGCTGACAGATTCAGGTCTTTCGATTACAGAATGGAAACCGATCCTTGGGGCCATTCCGCCGTTGAATGATGCTGATTGGCAAATTGCTTTTGATAAGTATCGCCTGATCCCTGAATATCTAGAAATCAACAAAGGCATGAGCCTTGCTGAGTTTCAATTTATCTTCTGGTGGGAGTGGGGACATCGCTTTTTGGGGCGCTTTATTGGTTTGGTCTTCTTCGTTCCTGCTGTCATCTTCTGGATGCTCGGATGGCTCCCTGGCCAGTTGAAACCACGCATCGCCATTTTGTTTGTCTTAGGTGGACTTCAAGGAGCTGTCGGATGGTGGATGGTTGCAAGCGGGTTGGTTGACCGTGTTGATGTGAGCCAATATCGCCTTGCCACGCACCTGAGCCTTGCTTGTTTTCTTTTCGCTGGCGTTCATTGGGTAGCCCTCGGTTTAAAACCACGTGCTGCTGCGGGAAGTCTTGCTTTGAGCCGCGCAGGTTGGGCGTTGCTTGTTTTGGTTTTCATCCAAATTTTCGCGGGCGCTTTGGTGGCTGGTATGGATGCAGGGCTTGCTTATAACACATGGCCATTGATGGATGGTGGGCTTGTGCCAGACGGACTTGCCGTGATGGAGCCGTTTTGGCTTAATTCATTTGAAAATGCCAAAGCGGTTCAATTCAATCACCGTTTCATCGCTTATGGCCTTTGGGTGTTGGCGCTTATTCACGCCTTGTGGATTACGGGCAAGGCAGCATCCAGCCGCGTGAAAGTTTCTGCGTGGTTAGTGTTTGCAGCGGTCACAGGGCAGGCGTTGATTGGCATTGCGACTTTGTTGCTTGCTGTGCCGCTAGATGTTGCGCTGATGCACCAAGCTGGCGTGTTGTTCGTGCTGATGGCTTTGGTCTGGCACCTCAGACAAGTTGAAGGTTCTTACGACTTCATTTGATGGGAGGGCTTTCAGTCTTCTTTCGCGCTGGCGTTAGTTCTACAATGCCCGCGATGATAATGAGAGCGGCCCCAATCCAGTGAATGAACTGCAACTGCTCGTCTTCAAGCAGCAAGCTTGTTGAGATAACGGCGACTAAGACTTCAGACATCATCAGCAGACCAACCCGCCCAGGGAACAGATATTGGCTTGCCCAAAAGATGCTGAGGATTGAGGGCAGGAACAAGACTAGCGCTGCAATGATCATCACCGGCGTTTGCACCCAAAAATCACCAAAGTCAGGTACCACCAAAATACCAACCATGAGTGAGATCGGGAAGATCACAACTGCTGCCACGAGAAACTGGAAAAACGTGCTCGCGACAAAGGGCACGTCGTTATAGCGGTTGAGCATTGCCCCGCCAATTGCCCATGAAACACCTGATAAAAAAGCGAGGAAGTCGCCAATATTGAAGGCTCTGATGTGGTCGCCTGACAAAAGTAAAATCAAGCCAACAAGCCCAATGCCAATAGCCGTCCAACGGCGAAAGGTTGAGGGTTCTTTCAGCCAATAAATGCCGATGAGCGTTGCCCAAATTGGCGTCATATAAAAGAACAATGTCGCTCTGATAATTGAGGTATGGATGATCCCTAAATAATAAAGGGTAATCCCAGTTCCAGTGGCGACCCCGATGAGAAACGCTTTGCCAAGATGGGCGCGATATTGGCGGAACCAGAAGATCAAAAACGGCAACAGCACCAAAGCGGCTACCAGATTGACGAAGCCAATAGACCATTCACCTGGGACACCTTGTTGATCCAAATAACGAAGCGGCCACCATACAGCACCCCAAAGCGCTGCAGGCAATACGACAGCGAGAGATGCTGTGGTTGGAGTTGGTGCTTGGCGTGTCACAGATCGCGCCTAGAGACCGTTTATGGATTTAACTTCAAGGTATTCCATCAAACCCCAATCAGAGCCCTCACGACCATTGCCTGATTGTTTGTAGCCACCAAAGGGTGTGTTCACGCTGCCATAGCCGCCGTTTAGATTGACGGTGCCAGAGCGAAGGCGTTTTGCAACACGCAGCGCACGTTCAGGGTCTCGGGTCTGTACATAGTTGCCAAGGCCGTATGGCGTGTCGTTGGCAATTTGGATTGCTTCTTCTTCTGTATCAAACGGCATGATGGCAAGCACGGGGCCGAAGATTTCTTCGTTCGCAATTGTCATGTCTGGTGTGATGTCGGCAAACACGGTTGGTTTGACGAAGTAGCCTTTTTCAAGCCCGTCCGGTTTTCCCGTGCCGCCAGTTAAAAGGCGGCCTTTATCATCTATGCCTGCTTGGATCAGACCTTGGATTTTGTTCCAGTGAACATCACTAACCACGGGGCCGATATGATCGCCGCTCTCATGGCCAGACGCTACCTTTTGAGCTTTTGCCGCTGCTTCTGCTTTTTCTAGCGCTTTGTCGTAGATTGAGCGTTCAACCAGCATTCTGGTTGGAGCGTCACAAGATTGGCCCGCATTGTCGAAACAGCCTGCGATGCCTTGCGATACGGCGTCATCATCTGCGTCTGCAAAAATGATGTTAGCGCCCTTACCACCAAGTTCCAGCGATACACGTTTGATTGTATCTGCTGCAACCTTAGAAATCGCGATACCTGCACGGGTGGAACCAGTGAAAGATACCATGTCGACATCTGGGTGCTGTGATAGGCGAGAGCCAACGCCTGCGCCGTCGCCGTTCACCAAATTAAACACGCCTTTTGGAAAGCCTGCTTCATGAATGAGTTCTGCCACGATGAGCGAGGAGAGGGGCGCAATCTCAGATGGTTTTAAAACGAGTGTAGCGCCAACAATGAGGGCTGGCGCAATCTTCAAGACCACTTGGTTCATCGGCCAGTTCCAAGGTGTGATCATTGCGACAACACCAATCGGTTCGTGTGTTATCAAGCAATCGTCGCGGCGTTCTTCAAAGGTGAATTTGTTGGCCGCTTCAATGGTCGCGCGAATATGGTCCGCACCAGCAGCAAATTGCACATCGCGAGAATAATCACGCGGCGCACCCATTTCTGAGGTCATCGCTTTCACGATGTCATCTTTTCGAGCGTTAAATAGAGCTTCGAATTTTTCAAGCAGCGCAATTCGTTCGCTCAAAGGTGTTTGGGCCCATGCAGGAAAAGCCGCTTTTGCCGCAGCAACCGCGCGGTCTGCATCATCAGCACTACCAAGCGAAATGATGCCGCATTGTTCTTCTGTCGATGGATCAATAACAGGAAAATCTTGAGGTGTTGCAGGGGCTACCCACTGACCATTGATATAGAATTGCTTGCTGTCCATTGCTTGGTGTTCCCGACGCATAATTATGATGCGCCGACTGTGCAATATTTTTACGCAATTGTAACGAGCAAAAACGACCCTATGAATTTTCTAAACGTCATTGTTGACGCGCTAGGCGGTTGCCACAATATCGCGCATTACTTCCAAGAAGCGGGTTACTTCTGCTTCTGAATTGTAGTGACACATTGAAACACGCACACAGCCTGACAAGCCGAGCGGATCCAGCACATTGCCAGAATAATGATCTGCCTTGCGGGTGTGGGTGCGGATGCCTGCTTGGTTGAGTTTTTCAACCACATCAGGGGCTTCCATGCCGTCAACATTAAGAGCCACCAAACCTTCACGCATAGGGTTTTCGAGGCCACCGATGATAGAAACTTTCTCCATGTCAGCAAGCCCCTTCATGTTGCCAGCGCCAAAGAGCATGGCATCTGTGAGGGCTTTTTCTTGATCATGGATTGCTTTTGATGCCGCAACAAGACGCGCGCGGGGGTCTGTGCTGTCGCTTACTTTGCTACCAAGCCAATCAAAATAAGAAACCACATCACTAAAAGTCGCATAAGCACCAGTATCTCGAGTGCCAAGTTCCCAGTTGTTTTCTGGTGAGCCGATCAAACGTTCATGGTGAGCAGAGCCGAGCTTGTCAGAGACCCACGCAAGCCCATAGCCGTGGCGTGAGAAGCATTTGTACGGTGAGATGACATAGGCATCGATATTGTAGGCATCCACATCAAGACCGCCGTGAGCGGCGTGCTGTATGCCATCAACGATGATGAAACAATCTGGGCTTACCGCGCGGATGGCTTTGGAGACGCTTTCAACATCCACACCCATGCCTGTAACGGGTGACGTGTGCACAATGGTTGCAACGCGGGTATCAGGTGTAACGACGGCTGCATAAGCTTCCGCGTCCACAGAACCCGTGTCGTTGTTGTGCTCAACGGGCAGGTAATTGAGACCTGTCTCGGCTGCCCAATGGCGAGCAGCACTTCGGGAGGCGGGGTGTTCTAATGTGGTGCCAATCACATTGCCATCTTTGGCGCTTGCAACGATTGCAGAGCGGATAACGCGAAACAGCAGCTCGGTGCCGCTTTCACCAACAAAGACTTGGCCTTCTTTGGCGTTCAAAAACAGCATGGTGTCTGCTTTTGATTTCGCGATGATCTCCATCAGCTTTTCAGCAGCACCATTGGCGCGGCCTTGATTGTCAGGGATCGCGGCAAACATGGCGGAGGTTTCAACAGCGCTATTAAGCGTCAAAGCGCCACCAGCATTTTCAAAGAAGATACGCTCGCCTTCAAACGGGCAGCTATCTACATGAGCAAAACGATCGCGAACTTCTTGCATTAGGTCTGGAGAAAACATGAAGTGCTCCGTTGGTTGGTTTGAACGTATAAAGCCCGACTATGGGAAGAGTGGTAACTGCTCAAGGCCCAAGGTTTCCTCAAGGCCGAAGGCGATGTTGAAATTTTGAAGCGCTTGGCCTGCTGACCCTTTGACCAAATTATCAAGGGTTGAGATGATGATTACACGGTCTTCAATGCGGTCTTTAAACACGTTGATGACGCAATGATTGGAGCCACGCACCATTTGAGTTTGTGGCAGAACGCCTTCATCAGCGACGTGAACGAATGGTTCGTCTTTGTAGGCATTGATGAGTGCTGCACGCACATCGTCAACAGTTTTACCATCGCCAAGTCGTGCATAGATTGTGCATAGTTCGCCACGGCTCATTGGGATGAGGTGAGGGGTGAAGTTGACGGTGACATCTGCGCCACTTGCTTTGCTTACTTCTTGCTCAATCTCAGGGGCGTGGCGGTGACCTGCAACGCCGTATGGCGTGAGACCTTCACCAGCCTCTGAAAGCAGCATAGCTTGCTTCGCGCCACGGCCTGCACCTGTGGTGCCAGATTTGGCATCAATGATGAGATCATGCGGTGAGACAGCACCTGCTGCTGCAACAGGGATAAGCGCCATCAATGTCGCAGTTGGATAACAACCTGGGCAAGCCACAATGCGGGCGTTCTTGATGTCGTCGCGGTAATGCTCAGAAAGACCATAGACAGCATCACCCTGTAGATGAGGCGCACGGTGCTCTAGTCCGTACCACTTGGCATAGGTAGCCGTATCGCGCAGGCGAAAATCTGCGGACATATCGATGATTTTGATGGCGTCATTCGCTTCGTAGATGGCTTTGGTCACATCTTGGGTTGTGCCGTGAGGCAGGCCGCAGAAAACCGCGTCCATGTCATCCCAATTGACCTGTTCCCATGTCACAAGATCTGGCAAGTCAAGCATGTGAAAATGTGGGAATACTGCTGACATCTTTTTGCCAGCGTGACTGTTGGCCGTTAGCGCGGTGATTTCGATATTGGGATGGCGGGCAGCCAAGCGCACGAGGTCGGAACCTGTATATCCAGATGCGCCGAGCACGCCGATACGAAGCTTTTTATCTGCCATGATATTTCCTGTCGTCTTAGTGAATTTGTTGATGGGAGATCAACTTGTGTCTCTCTTACGCCTCGCGTTTGCGTTGTGCAAGAAGGCCGAGGAAGCATTGTGCGATGGTGGCACCTGCAAGCGAGGTGACATCAGCATGATCGTAAGGTGGGGAGACCTCCACAACATCACCACCAACAAACGGAATATTCTTCAAGTGGCACATAATGTCGATGGCCTTCGCACTGGTGAGACCACCACAAACAGGCGTTCCTGTTCCAGGGGCAAAAGCGGGGTCGAGGCAATCAATATCGAAGGTGAGGTAGGCGCTTTTGCCTGCGACGCGGTCATAAATGCGCTTTGCAATTTCTACGTCGCTGAGCTTATGCATTTCCTGCGCGTCGATAATTTCGATGCCATAGGTGTCACTCGCATGGGTGCGGATGCCGATTTGGATCGAGTGATCCACGTCAATTAGTCCGTGCTTCACGGCGCGGGTTATCATGGTGCCGTGGTCGATGCGGTCTTCTTCATCATCCCATGTGTCTTGGTGGGCATCAAACTGAACGAGGGCGACGGGGCCGTGTTTTTCAGCATGTGCTTTCAACAAAGGGTAGGTGACGAAATGATCGCCACCAATTGAATAAAGGAACGTGCCGCTATCAACGACCTTCTTTGCTGTTTGATAAATCGTGTCAGGCACTTCTTGGCCGCGACCATAATCAAACAGACAATCGCCATAATCGATGACGGCGAGGTCTTCGAAGATGTCAAAGCCGAAGGGGTAATGCGGTGCCTCACATAAAATGACAGAAGCGCGCCGCACGCCTTGCGGTCCAAAGCGGGTGCCGGGGCGGTTTGAGGTGGCGGTATCAAGCGGGATGCCGAGAACGGCCACATCCGCTTTGCTCAAATCTCGTGAATATTGCCGACGCATAAAGGATAAAGCGCCTGCAAAGGTTGGTTCACTTGCTGCACCATAAGGGGTGTCACTGGTGAATGCGAAATCATTGGCGAATTTGTCTTTTTCATATGTCATTGAGAAGAACCCAGCTTTTTGATTGCTTAGTTCTAACGCTCAATTGGCCTCAAGCAAAGAAGGATCTTCAGGCTCTTGCGAATTTGTTTTAGGGCGACGCAGCAAAATCAACGCATTGAGCAGTTGCAAGGTGCCTTGGATCATCACGGCATAGACAGCGCCGATTGCACCCATTGATGGAATGAAGGCGAAGGCAGCGGCTGTTGTTCCAATGACGGTTATAACGTTGACGATGAGATGAAAACGATAAGCTTGAAGAGCAGGCGGGACAAACCCGATGATCGAGCCGATATACATTGGCAAGGAAGCAAGGCTCATTGCGAAGACCAATTCACCTTGGCCTGCAATGGCACGACCATAAATCAGGGTGATTAAAAGATCGCCGGCAAAATAGGCGACACTGATAAAACCCAAAGCCACAAAAGCAGCCGCACCAATCGCAATGCCGATCTCTTTGAAGTAAGATCCCATCTCGCCATTGGCGAAATAGCGCGAAAGGCGCGGGGTGATAGCAGCACCGACAGAATTGACAGCAAGCGCACCAACTAGCAGCAGATGACTAATGGCGGCGAAGATGCCGAGTGTTGCAGTGTCTTCATATTGATCCAGAATGATGCGCGGGATCGAGAAGGTTAGATAGATAACGGCAGCAGACAATGCCATTGGCAGGGCGAACCGCACTAAGTCTACTCTTGTTGCATCGCCAACCTTTGGTTCCGCGTCACGCAAAAACCGCTTATCAATCAAGATGTAGCAAACCCACCATGTAAGCGAGAAAGCGCCAAGCGCGTAATCGAGGCGCTCATAGGTGTAAAGGACGAGAGCGAGGACGAAAGAGGAGAGCGCTGCCCGCATGATCATAGAAAGCGCGATGGCGCGCATATCGCCGCGTTTATGGGGGACTGCGTAATTAATGTCGCTCAACGTTTCAGCAAATTTCCAGCTCGCCGCGATTAAAATCACAATGAGGGCGAGTTCGCGGTAACCAAGGCCGAAGCCGATGGCTGCAATGGCAAACACGCCGATCGGCAATGTAACCCAACGCACAGCATCATAATCTGCAATGCTCCAACGATTGTTTTGTTCTGTGGCGTAGACCAAGCGGAACATCAGTGATGCAACAGCCATGATCGGATTTGCGATGGCCAGACCGAGCGTATAAAGACCAACGGCTTCTGGCCCAGAAAGCCGAGCTAGGATGATCATATTCATCCATTGCAAGCCGTAATATCCAACTTGCCCCGTTAAGCTCCAGCTTGCTTGTGAAAACAGGCCGTTCTTACTCATGATGCTCTGATCTTAAATTTGTGAAGCAGTGTTTTAGCGTTACTTGGCGCATTGTTGGGCGCGATATAGGCAAGGGATGAGCGTATGATGCCGAGCCAACTTAACGGATTAAATAGGGAGAAATGGCGCAGTTGAACGCTCAATCTGGACGAAACCTGTTTACGGCGTTTTGAGACCGACATTGAATTTTCGCGTACGTTATATTTGAGCACGATAGACGGCAGATTTGCGGCCTTTACGCCAGATGTTAGAACCCGCGTAATCATATCATAATCAAGCGCGTAACAGCCCTCACGGTAAAACCCAACTTTGTTGAATACTTCAGCACGATACGTGACGGTTGAATGCACAAAGGCTGAATTCAACCAATTTTGCCGATGTATCGCATCATTTTCACTTGGATGGTTGGTTTGCCATAGTAGCTCGCCGGTATCATGATCTGTAAAATCAGCGCCACCGCCGACAATCATCAGTTCTGGGTCGGCGTTAAAGGCGGCCAATGTCTCTGGGAAACGGTTGTCATAGGTGACGTCATCAGAATCGTTGATGGCGATAAAAGTCGCACCATTTTCCAACGCTTTTTTGATGCCACGATTCAACCCAAATACCGGCCCCATGTTCTTTTCATTCTTGAGATAATGGAACCAAGGCTCGTTGCCATACCGCTCCAGCACATCGCTAGGTGGTTTGGTGGAACAATCGTCGATTAAATAAAGATCAAAAGCTGCTTCTGTTTTCGCAATTGCATCCACAACTTCGCCGATGGTCTCGACTTCATTGTAATAGGTTGTGATGACGGCGAGGGTCATGGTTATGCTCAGGTTGCAGTGCTCTCTGTCTACACCTTACCATTTAGATGTTAAGCAACGCTTTCTAAGTGAGATGGGCCTTGGATTAAGTCAAAACCAAATGTTTGCGGGATTTATTCCTGCGCAAAATAAAAAAGCACGGGCAAAACCCGTGCTTTTATTGTTTTTAGTATTCTCAATATTGAAGCCAACGCTTTGTAAGCTTGCCCTAGAAACGCGATTAGCGTTTTGAGAACTGGCCCCAGAAACGCGATTAGCGTTTTGAGAACTGGAATGAACGACGGGCTTTTGCGCGACCGTATTTCTTCCGTTCAACAACACGACTGTCGCGTGTTAGGAAGCCACCTTTTTTGAGTGGTGAGCGAAGCTCAGGCTCAAAGCGGGTGAGGGCCAATGAAAGACCGTGACGAACCGCACCAGCTTGGCCAGAAAGACCGCCGCCAGATACAGTTGCGATGATATCGTACTGTGTTTTACGATCAACAAGCTCAAGCGGCTGGTTGATGATCAACTGCAATACTGGACGCGCGAAATACTTGTCCATGTCTTTGCCGTTTACAGTGATTTTGCCAGCACCTGGTTTTACCCAAACACGAGCAATCGCATCTTTACGCTTACCAGTTGCGTATGAACGACCGTGTGCGTCTAGCTTTTGAACGTAGACAGGGGCTGCTTGCTGCTCGTCATCCATTGCTGGAGCGGCATTAACTGCTTCGCCGAGGTCTTCGAGGGATTTGATTTCTTCAGCCATAATTATGCGACCCTCTTGTTCTTGCGGTTCATTGAGCCGACATCGAGTGTTTCTGGGTTTTGTGCTTCATGCGGGTGCTCTGTACCTGCATAAACACGAAGATTACGAAGCTGCTGACGTGTCAAAGGTCCGCCCGGCATCATGCGCTGAACAGCTTTTTGAACAACACGCTCTGGGAACTTGCCTTCGAGGATCGCGCGTGGTGTGCGCTCTTTAATCCCGCCAGGGAAGCCTGTGTGCCAGTAGTATCTTTTGTCTTCGAACTTCTTACCAGTGAAGACTACTTTGTCAGCGTTGATTACGATGACATTGTCGCCCATATCCACATGCGGTGTGAATGTAGGCAGGTGCTTGCCGCGAAGACGGGTTGCGATTACTGCTGCTAAACGACCAACTACGAGGCCCTTTGCATCAATCACAATCCATTTCTTTTCGACCTCAGCAGGTTTTTGAGAAAAGGTAGACATGGAAATTTCCATTTATTGTTCTGGTTGTTTTCAAACGCAAAAAGCAACAAAACATCACTCTTCGCCGTTGAGGGATGGAATAAGACGAGTTTAGTGTTTGGTCAAGCGGAAAATAATTGAAAAGCTGTGTTAAAACAATGGGTTACAAAATAGGTATTATGTTACCTCATTAAATTCATGCTTATTTCTGTATCGAATAGGTTAAGTTCTTGTCAAAACGCTTTTCGTAGTTGTCGGTTGCGAGTGCTTTGGTGGCTTCTCCGAATATGTCAGTTTTTGTTTTTTGTCATGATTTTAAGCATACAAATATATTCCCCCCATTTCTTGCAAAGTTAATGCATTGAATTCATTGACAAAATAATATTTTTACAATCCATTATAGATGTTTAATAGACAGACATTGAAATTCTCGGCTGATTCTGATATAAAAGAGCTAGGCTTAGCCTACGAGATCGCCTGTGCGGTCGCCAAAACCTCTACGGAAACGTATGAGGTTTTTGTGTTTTAAGGTTTAACGTTTACATTCTCAAAACAACTGTACTTGCTTGCAAGTGTCAGTTGGTCTTCCTCACTTAAATAGCACTCTATTAATTTTCCATCTTCCTTGAGTCGTCGATAAGGTTTGTTCCCTTTGTGATATCCGCCCATGCATATAGGCCATAGGTACAAGTCAGCCATCTGAGCTAAGGGGGACGTTTTTTTCTTTGCCTTAAAGTCGTACAGCGTATTCTGAAAATCCGTTTTTGTTAGGGGCGCGTATTTATCTGACTCGGCCTTTGCGAACGGCATTCCTTTTGTTTTCAGTGCATCATAATAGCTTTTGATCATTTGATCTTCAGATTTATTGCATCTTTCAGGATAAATTCTCAGCTTTCTATTACGGGATATTGATAGTTTTGTTGCTCTTTCTGCTACAACATTAAATGCTGTTTTGCAGAGCAACCATGGCTCGTTCTTATAAGTGTCTAAATATCTTTCATTGTATCCTGGTCTATCTATGACACACGCTAATCCGGTGACGGGAGCATCTCTCATCATACAATATAGTTCTTCATAAAAGCGTTCTTTTTTTGAGTCAGTTAGGTCTCGCAGCCAGAAAAAATTTTCATTCTGAGATCTAATTTCTGAAGAATGTAAAGGTTGAGTAATGTCCCAATTTTGGCAGAAATTTGCATGTAATTCTCTTGCTTTTATCTCATCCTCTTCATCTATGAGAACGCCTCCGAACGCAAACCAGTCATACCCATGCTCTGGCGTCGTCCCTCGGTCATTTGTTGGATGCCTTGTTCCAGAATCATCGATATAAAAATTTACTATTTTGCTCATTTCACCATCCTAGACGTAATATGAGGTGCTTGCCAATAATTCCCTCAAGCACAAGGTTCGCACGCTCCACATCACCACACCCTAACTTCGCGCGATTGCCATAAGGGTAATCATATTCCACCCCTACTTCGGAATTGAATAGGTCAACGTCGCATGGGCAAGGGGTGTTTTGTCCTTGTCTTCTGCGCCATAGACCAAGGCATCGCAGACGAAGAGAGATTTTCCGAGCTTCAAGGGGCGGCAATCGCATAATAGGTCTGAGGCTGCGGGTGGTTTGCGTAGGAAGTTGATGTTGAGATTGGTGGTTACAGCCAGTGCTTGGCGGCCAATCATGCTGAGGACGGACACATAGGCCGCGCAATCAACCAGCGTCATCATGGAGGGGCCAGACACAGTGCCACCGGGGCGTAAGTGATGGTCTTGAACCATAAGGCGCACTGTTACGTCGCCGAAGCCTAGCGTTTCGATTTCCATGTCGCGTGGGTTGTCGAACACTTGCGGAAATTCTACCCGCAGATATTCGGTCAATTCTTCCCTGTTGATTTTTGGTTCGTTGGTCAAACTATCCGCCTAAGTTCGTGCCTTGCCTATTCTCATCACCATAAGCCACTCTTTCTTTGAGACAAATATAAAATGGCGCAAAACACTTTTGCTGAATCGGCAACGAGATGTGCTGATTGGTGTTTGGTTAGGCGGCTTTGCGGCCTCGGTTGTCATTGACTGGTATTTGTACCCAGCTTGCATAGACCGCGTTTTCTTTGCGCATATCCTCGTAAAGCCAAACCATGCGGTCGCAAAACCAGACCTTTGCCAATATTGTAAGCACAGTGCCAATCACGGTTGGCCAGATGGCTAAAGCATAAAGGCCGTAAGCCATAATGGCGATGCCTGGAAATATGAGAACGCTGGTGATCCATGCCATTTTTGCGTGATGGGCAGGGATGGGCACGTGGAGGCGGTTTAACCAGACCCGCTCGCCGAGTGTGACCTTTGATCCCCAATTGTTGAGGTCTTGTGGTGGAGAGAAGACGCGAGGGTTCATCCATGTCCACAAAAGCGCGAGGGCGAGAGGGGCGAGTGCCCACCAATCCAGCCACTGTCGGCTCCATATGGCCATAACGATTAGAGGTAGACAGCTGAAGCGTGTCCAAACAGACCAAGGGCTGGCATGGCGTTTCCATATGGTCTCATCCATTTTCATGGTCTTGACCATCGCTTTTTCAAAAGCATTTTTACCAGCTGCGCTCATTGTGCCATGTGCAATTGTTGAATGATTGTACCGTTGAATCATCTTATCATGTCCGCAATTTGACGCAAATTATCGCGTATTCAACTATGGATTGCTTGATTGCCCATTTATATTGGCTTACTCACCATACTAGTATGGATTTAAGTGAGCTGGTATGACTACAGTTATTTACGAAAAAGACGGGCGGATAGGGCGTATTACGCTCAATCGGCCTGAGGTGATGAATGCGATAGACGGTAATATGGCAGGTGATCTTGCTGAGGCCGTTGCAAAAGCAGATGCAGACCGAGATGTGCATGTGATTGTGCTGTCTGGAAACGGTAAGGCGTTTTGTTCTGGCTACGATCTGCATTATTACGCAGAAAGCGATGAACTACATCCATACAGCCAAGACATGCCATGGGATCCAATGAAGGATTTCCAGCTTATGTGGGCGAATACGCAGGGCTTTATGTCGCTGTTTCGCGCGATGAAGCCTGTGCTTTGTAAAGTGCACGGGTTTGCGGTTGCTGGTGGCTCAGATATCGCGCTTTGTTCTGATCTTGTGATCATGGCTGATGAAGCGCAAATTGGTTATATGCCGTCGCGAGTTTGGGGTTGTCCAACAACGGCAATGTGGGTGCATCGGCTTGGGCCAGAGCAGGCCAAACGGATGATGTTTACTGGCGATAAAATCTCCGGCAAAGAAGCCGCAGAGATTGGCCTGGTCTTGAGATCTGTTCCTCACGCAAAACTCGATGCAGAGGTGGAAGCATTAGCGAACCGAATGGCGAGTGTGCCGATCAACCAATTGGCTATGCATAAGATGGTGATCAATTCCGCTGTTGAAGCAGAGATCATGCAAACACAACGACTTGCCACCACTTTCGATGGTCTTTCTCGTTACTCGCCTGAAGGCATGAACTTCAAGCAGCGATCAGAAGCTGTTGGTTGGAAGCAAGCGGTGAAAGAACGCGATGCAGGCACCTTTGATTGGACTAATAATCGCCCATTCGACTAGCGTTTCCGCTCTTTTTATCTGGTTGAAAAAGAGAGGTTTTTCATCGATACTAATGGCGTTATGTATAAGCCATATTCTTTTCGCGACGATGTCAGCGTTCCCTCATTTGATGATAGCGCACCGATAGCTGTGATGGATGCTGAATGCGCGGTGTGTAGTTGGGGCGCGCAGATGATTCATCGGCTGGATCACAGCGGTACAGTGCGCATTTGCCCGATCCA
>JBDWKL010000049.1 GCA_039973685.1 Hyphomicrobiales bacterium | reverse complement strand
GCTAAGAAAGCTGCACCAAAGAAAGCCGATGCGAAGCCAGCTGAAAAGCCAGCAGCAAAAGCAGCGCCTAAAGCTGCCGCAGCAGCGGGTGCCGTTGCAGCAGGCGCATTGTTTGCCGCTCAAGATGGTGAGCCAGATGATTTGAAAGAAATTTCAGGTGTTGGACCAGTGCTTGAGAAAAAGCTACATGCACTCGGCATTACAAAATTCGCGCAAGTTGCAGCATTCACTGCTGACGACATTGCAAAAGTAGACGATGCTCTTTCATTCAAAGGCCGCATCGAACGTGACAACTGGCTAGACCAAGCTGCAGAGCTTGCAAAAGCTGCTAAGTAGGAGACTGATAAATGGCTCATAAAAAAGCAGGCGGTTCATCCCGTAACGGTCGCGACTCAGCTGGTCGTCGTCTTGGCATTAAAAAGTTTGGTGGCGAGCTCGTCATTCCAGGCAACATCATTGCGCGTCAACGCGGCACGAAGTGGCATCCAGGCGACAATGTCGGCATGGGCAAAGACCACACAATTTTTGCAAAAGAAACCGGCAACGTCATTTTCCAAAACAAGGCGAATGGTCGCACGTATATTTCTGTGGCACCGCTTATGGAAGCAGCAGAGTAAACACCGGATGAAACAAAATTTCCGGTGGTCTTAACCCCCGGAGATAAAGTCACATTGTGATCCAAAGGGGAGAGAGGCCACCGCCACTCTCCCCTTTTCTTTATCCAAACCAATGGAGATCACGATGGTTGAAATACATGAATATGACGAACAAGGCTTATCCCCCGAACTACGGCAACCAGGCGAAATAAGTCAGGGCGGGGTGGTCAACACAGCTTCAGCCCCGACACATCAGAACAAAGCAGTGAAAACGGCACCTGTCGTGCTCAGCACGAAACGATTGACGTTGCGCGCGCCCCATAAGCGCGATTATGCCGCCATCGTAAAATTTGCCAACAATCCAAATGTCGCCAAAAACCTTGGGCAGATGCCCTCCCCCTATACCCTTGATGATGCAGCCCATTGGGCAGAGGTTCTGGCGAAACCATCAGTCAGACGACAAACATTCGCAGTCACAGATCGCTTTGAGGACAATTTCCTTGGCGGATGCGGATATAGACCATGCGACTTAGACACCGACCGTGTGGTTGTCGGCTATTGGCTGGGCGAACCGTTCTGGGGCAATGGTATTGCCGCCGAAGCAACCCAGGCCATCATTGATTTCGCCTTTAAAAACGAAACTATCAATGCCGTTGCAGCCACGGCACGTTCCAGCAATCACCAATCAAAACGGGTGCTAGAAAAATGCGGTTTCCAGTTCACTCATAGTGGCATGGCCATGTCCCTTGCCGTCAACGGCATGGTCGCCATAGACCATTATCGATTGAACAAGAGCACATGGGAAAGCCTGCATGCATGGGGCGAACGCTAAATCACTTCGTTCAAAATCAAGAGGTTGCCCCTCAATTAAAGGCAGCCTCTTTTCATTCCCTTTGCTATCGTAAAATCACCATGCAGGCGCTTCAAAACGGCATAACCCTGTTGTCGAAATAATACTGAAAATGCCGCTGCGTCAGAATTTGCAGCCTCATCAGTTTTGTTATTGGTGTATCGCCATTGTTAATTGTGAAAAATTGCCTTAGTTTGCCTACTGAATAAAAGCCAGATAACGCAGTTATTATGGCGGGGGGAAAGAGGAAATTGAGAATTGGTCAGCTCTTATAAAGCTTTGACGCTCTTTATCGTTGCTGTGCTCGTAGCAGGGCTTGGGCTATTATACTTCTATTTGGAAGACCAAAAAATCGGCACCCTTACCGTCGATGCAGGTCCACGCGACGGTGAAACTTATTTTTTGATGCAGGAAATTGCAGAAGTTGTTGAACGCAACTCTGAGAAAATGCGACTAAAAGTCGTTTCATCGCCCCCGCTCGTTCAAGGTGAAGCAACCCGCCTCAAAGAGGGCGTCCAACTCACAACGGTCCTTTCCAACACGCCACCAATTCCAAAAACATCACTGATTGCAACGCTGTATGAAGAAGTGTTCCAAATCATCACGCGCACGGATACGGGCATTTACCGCATAAAAGACTTAGACGGCAAACGCCTTGCTCTTCCACCCCATGGCACATCAGAACTCGAATATTTCTGGACGATTGGAGATCACTACGATTTGTTTGTTCAAAATGTTGAGTGGACATCAATGGGTGAAATGGACGCATTGAATGCTCTTTTGAATGACAAAGTCGACGCCCTGTTTTTTGTTGGAACCACCCGTAATCATGCGACGCTCAAATTAATTGAGGAATTTGAACTGCGCGTAAACGCGCCAGATTTGCGAATGTTACCAATAGGTCAAGCACCAGCGATGGGGGTTAAACGCCCTTATATCCAGCCTTTTCACATCGAAAAGGGCACCTTTGACGGATCGCCACCGCTGCCAAGTCGTCGATTAAAAACCGGCGCCGTGCTTCGCTACTTGGTGGCAGAATCAAGCGCCAACCCAGACCATGTATCAGAGCTAACCCGTATCTTGTTTGAAAACCGTTTTGATTTATCGATCCGCTTTCCTCTCGCAAACCGGATTACTCAACCATCACTGGAAAATGGTATTGGCATGCCACTCCATGAAGGCGCAGAGCGTTATTATACGCGTAATGAACCCAGTTTCGTTGTCGAACATGCTGAGCCGCTTGCCTTGCTCGTCACAGTCTTCGCAATGCTCTCTTCCAGTTTATTTGCGTTAAAAACTCGCTTCTCTGCCACGCAGAAAAATCGAGCAGACCATTTCAATAATGAAATATTGCAACTAAGCCACAGCATATCTTCCGCCCAAACCGTTGAAGAATTAAATGCACACAAAGTACTTTTGAAAGAAATGCTCCAACGTGCTGTAAAAGCTTTGGACATTGATAAAGTCTCCGATGAAGGCTTCCAATCCTTTGCTTTTTTATGGCAAACGACAGAGCGTGAACTCGACGACAGAATGAGCCAATTACCCGCTGAAACCGACAATCGCACGCCAAATTCGATAGCAGCAGAGTAACCTCAATAAAACTCAGCACTTGCCGCACCATTGCCGCCGTGATATGGGCAGGCAACTTTATATAGCCTGCCGTCAATTAAATGCGGCTCAGGTGTCATCTCCTCCCAAGGTATAGTCAAAATGGATCTTAGAAACATCGCGATCATCGCGCACGTTGACCATGGTAAAACCACGCTAATCGACGTCCTCCTCAAACAGTCTGGTGTTTATCGCGAAAATGAACGCGTTGAAGAACGCGCCATGGACTCAAACGATCTTGAGCGCGAGCGTGGCATCACTATTCTTGCCAAAGTCACATCCGTGCAATGGCAAGACACCCGCATCAACATCGTAGACACACCAGGTCACGCTGACTTCGGTGGTGAAGTAGAACGCATTCTTCACATGGTCGATGGTGTGGTGCTGCTGGTTGACGCCGCTGAAGGCCCAATGCCGCAAACCAAGTTTGTTCTAGCAAAAGCGCTGAAGCTCGGTCTTCGCCCGATTGTTGTGATCAACAAAATCGATAAACCAGATGGTCGTCCTGACGAAGTGCTCGACGAAGTCTTTGACCTTTTCGCCAATCTTGATGCCAATGAAGAACAACTCGATTTTCACGTGCTTTACGGTTCAGCGAAAAACGGTTGGATGGCAGCAGAGCCAAATGGCTCGCAAGACAGTGTTGGACCACTGCTTGATAAGATTGTTGAGCATGTGCCAGAACCTGTTACCGAAGACGGTGCTTTCCGCATGTTGGCAACAACCATTGAAGCCAATAACTTCCTTGGCCGAATTTTGACAGGCCGTATCGTCTCTGGTTCAGTCAAACCAAACCAAGCGATCAAAGCTTTAAACCGCGACGGTGAAGTTGTTGAAACCGGCCGCGTGACACAAGTGCTTTCTTTCCGTGGTCTTTCACGTGAGCCAGATGCTGAAGGCGGCGTTGCAGGCGACATCGTCTCCATTGCGGGTCTTACAAAGGCAACGGTTGCAGACACGCTGTGTGATGCTTCTGTCGACACACCGATTGAAGCACAGCCAATCGATCCACCAACTCTTTCTATGACTTTCCGCATCAACGACGGCCCACTTGCCGGCAAAGAAGGCGACAAAGTACAAAGTCGCGTTATCCGCGAACGTCTTAACAAAGAAGCTGAGGGCAATGTTGCGATCAAAATCTCTGAAGGTGTCGACAATGATTCCTTTGAAGTTGCTGGTCGTGGTGAATTGCTGCTCGCAATTCTGATTGAGACAATGCGCCGTGAAGGGTTCGAACTAACAGTTGGTCGCCCACGCGTTCTCTTGCAACGCGATGAAAACGACACGTTGATTGAGCCAATCGAAGAAGTCATCATTGACGTTGACGAAGAGCACTCTGGTGCGGTTGTGCAAAAGCTACAAGAACGCCGTGCTGATTTGGTTGAAATGAAGCCATCCGGTGTTGGCCGTACCCGTCTAGTGTTCCACGCTCCAACGCGTGGCCTCATTGGGTATCAGCCTGAATTGCTTTCAGATACACGTGGCACTGCCATCTTCAACCGTGTTTTCCATGAATTTGCGCCATACCGTGGCGACATTGAAATGCGTAAAACAGGCGTGCTGATTTCAAACGGTCAAGGTACATCCGTCCCTTACGCTCTCTTCAACCTAGAAGATCGCGGCCCAATGATGATTGGAACGGGCGTGCCTGTTTATGAAGGCATGATTATCGGCGAGCACACACGCGGCAATGACCTGGAAGTAAACGTGCTTAAAGGCAAGCAGCTTTCTAACGTGCGTTCTTCCGGTAAAGACGAAGCGGTGAAGCTTACCACGCCAATGAAGATGACATTGGAGCGGGCACTTTCTTACATCTCAGATGATGAGTTGGTTGAAGTGACACCACAGTCTATCCGTCTGCGCAAAGCGTACCTGGACCCACATGAGCGCAAGCGTGCGGCAAAAGCCAAGGTCGCACCCGTTTAAGCTAAGCGGTCAATAATGTGATTGAAAAGAAAGCTGGTCTATACGCCCCAAGCGTAGGCCAGCTTTTTTAATGTCTTGTCGCCAAAGGTCTCTGTCGAACGAGCAACAAGAACGCCACCCATTCTCTCATAAAATTCACAAGCGCTTTGGTTTTCAGCAAGCACCCAAAGAACGTTGTTCTTCAAACCGTATTCTGAAAGCGCACGACGTGCATTTTGGAAAAGCTGCTTACCCAATCCAATACCTTGGTATTCAGGACGCATATAAAGTTCGTAGACTTCGCCCTCATAGGGAAGCGTGCGCGCACGATTGATACCGACTGTGGCATATCCTGCAATAACGCCATTAAACTCAATCACGAGAACATGCGTTCCACGCGAAATCGCTCGGTTCCACCATCCATCGCCTCGCCGCGCAATCATTTGCTCTAACTGCGCATGAGGAATAATCCCTCTATAGGCAGCTCGCCATGATTCGAGGTGCACCTGCGCGACCTCGGGTGCTTCTTGTAATTTCGCTCTATGCGTATCTATCGAGACTAATTCCATCCCAAAAGTCTAGCGCAGCCAATTGAGAAGCTAAAGGGTTCTGAGCAAGAAATTTAACTATTCGTTAACAAACGGGCCAACGCCTTCGATAAAACGCCGCGTTATTGTGAATAATTCGCAGCATTAGGGTGAAATATGAAGCCCGTAAGCTGTTGATAAGTCACCTCATTCGAACTTTATTACGGTTCAATCGCGAGTGATTTCTTAGCCAATTTTGCTGTCATCAGGTTGATTTAAGCACCCTTTTAAATCGTCAACACGGATCAACCGCATTCGATTCGACCCCATCCAACATCTATAGATACAGCAAATAACAACCGAAAGTTGCGTGAACTCAATGCGACAATTAGGCAACACACACAAAACAACCACAAACTGCATAAAACCAATGATTGTCTAACAATGGCTAAAATCGTACCCATTAACCAGTTTAATCGGCTATATGGGCTGTCACTTAGCCGCAACGAAATCAAAGTACTTCAAAGTTGAGCGTTTTTGTAGACGTTTTGTTTACCATAAAGAGCAATTGTCTGCTGGAGTTAAATTGGGTGGTCGCTGGGCCAAAACATCATTTCGAAATAGATGGATTGATATGACAATGCATGAGTCACAAGATAAAAACACTAAAATCTCCCGCCGCGTTTTCGCGGGTGGTAGTCTAGCTTCTGTAGCAGCTCTAGCTGGCTGCCAAACAACGACTGCATCAGGCCCTGCAACCTTCGGCTCTCGCCGCTACCATGCATTGGCATACGCCGCGAAACCAAGTGAGCGCTTCCCGCTACCTGCGATCAATCTTGACGGTGTTGACCCTAAGTTTCTTCGCCAGCGCGTTGATTACAAATCAAAGTACCGTCCAGGTACTATTGTTGTCGAACCTAAAAACCACTTCTTGTACTTTATCGAAGCTAACGGCAAAGCTATTCGCTACGGCGTGGGCGTTGGTCGTGCTGGCTTTGCATGGTCTGGTTCTGCCAAAGTTGGCTTCAAACGCCAATGGCCAACATGGACACCACCAGCAGCAATGATCCGTCGTGAACCTGAGCTTCGCAAATGGGCTAAAGGCATGCCGCCAAGCTTGACGAACCCACTTGGTGCGCGCGCGCTCTACATCTACCGTGGTGGCCGCGATACATTGTATCGTCTACATGGCACAAACAATCCAAAGAGTATTGGTAAGTCACTCTCAAGCGGTTGCATCCGTTTGTGGAACCAAGACATTGCTGATCTCTATGAGCGCACAAGCGTTGGCGCCCGCATCGTTGTGAAATCATAATCAGACTTTGCATATAGAATTTAAAAACCCGGCCTTGAGCCGGGTTTTTTGTGTCTGCAATTGAAAGCTTTATAATTCTAGCATTCAAAATTCGTATTAATGCGCTGACCTGAGCGCACCATGCGCTCCAAGCCATACATCTTCGATAAGATCGCGAGCGACGCATCATGTCCCTTTTTGCGTTGTCCTGGATAACCTGTTGGCACAACCTTGTGCGGGAAGTGCTGCATATAAAGAGGAAGATAACGCACACCATTCACCCATGTTTTGCCATCCGACTTTGAAAGGCCGAGATAAAGCAGCATGCTGGTCTTCTTCTCAATTGCCGATTGAGCCGCAATAAAGTTGCCAAGCGAATAGATGATAAAACCTTCACGCCCATCTTTGGTTTGATATTTCTCCCAAGGCTGCGGCACATGGGGGTGCGCACCTAAAATCGCAGTTGCTCCATCATCAAGCCACCGGCGCGCAAAGGAGCGCTGTTTGTCATTTGTCGAGAGGCTATATTCGACACCCCAATGCGGCGTTACGATAACCGCATCTGTGCTGCCTTTAAGCGCTTGAATGGTGCTTGATACGCCATTGCCATAGCACCGGTTCACTTGGCCTCTCGGATCTGGCAGTCCATTTGTATCGCGGGTACAGGAAATCCAAGCAATCTTAAAACCACCACCCGTGGTGATGGTGTGAAATGCCTGACCTTTCTTTTTACGCGTCCCCGTAAAGGCGAGTTTTGCCTTGTTCAACGCGTCAATGGTGCGTTCAACCCCAAGAGGCCCGCGGTCCATAGAATGATTGTTAGCGGTTGAAACGATATCGACGCCACTTGCCTTCATGTCTTTTAAAACGGTTGGGTGCGCATTAAACTTTGGAAAGCCTGAATAGACCTTGCCATCAAATTTACGGCCTGGGTCTCGTGCTTTCTTCCCACCAAGAGCCACCCCTTTTGCCGTTGGGCTTTCAAGATTGCCATACATAACGGCAGGGGCTTTCATAAATGGAATGACATCTGGCCACAGAGCCTTATATCCGCCAGAGCTTTTATAGGCCTTGTCCTGCATCGCAGCATGCAGCAAAAAATCACCAACAGCACCGATAACAATCTGCTTGCCGCCTTTACAAGCGTTTTGAAACTCCAGCGCTTGAACAGGCCCCATCAAACAGGCTGTCACCAAAAGACCACCAAAAATCCGCATAAGCCCTCACAAACGGTCGATATAATCTAGCAACAGAGTTGCAGATTCGCTCAAAGAGACAAGGGGAAAGTCACACAATCAAGTGTTGGGCTTCATCCCATAAGCGACGAGTTAATTCGCTTGCTTGCTCGGCTGAAGCAAGGCCCGCGGATTGACCGGCCCAGGTTTGTAATCTGCCCGCATCATTTTCAGCTGCAGCACGCGCCCGCATTGCAGCTGTGAGGTTTCGCTGAATTGGGTAGGGTGCAGGCGTTGGAGCCGACACATCATTCATCGCCTTCACATAATCGCTCGCCAAGCTGCGCCCTGCTCTACCTGAAAAGGCCCGTGTTACGCAGGTATCTTCTGGCTTGGCATTTTGCAGCCCATCCGCCCACGCGCTATTGAGGTCTGCTTCTGGGGTCAGCAAAAAACCCGTTCCCATTTGAACAGCAGAAGCACCCAAGGTTAAAGCCGCCGCAATGCCGCGTGCATCCGCAATGCCGCCTGTTGCAACCACGGGAATAGCGACGCTATCAACAACAGCTGGCAAGAGCGCAAACAAACCTACCGCTTTATGGATTGCATCCTCTGCATGAAAGGCTCCACGGTGTCCTCCAGCCTCAGCCCCTTGCGCGACGATAACATCAGCACCCGCCGCCTCCGCCGCCATCGCTTCTTCAACTGTTGTAACAGTGGCAAACCAGCGAATGCCTTGCTCTTTCATCTGTCCAACGAAAGCTGGTGGGTAAAGTCCCATAATGGAAGAAATCACCGTTGGCCCTGCCGCCAGCAAAGCATCACACTGCGCATTAAAATTTGGCATGGAACCGTCTGCTGCCTCTGCAGGCACTTCAGGCCCCCAGTTCGCCAAGAAAGTGCGAACCTCTGCTTCGGCTTGCGCATCACGTTTAGGCTCAGGGTCTGGTATCCATAGGTTCATCTGAAACGAACCATTGGTTTTTGACCGTAGCCCGCGTGCCCATTGGGAAATCGCTTGAGGTTCCATCATCAACGCACCACAAGCGCCCATGCCGCCACCACGCGCGACTGCAGCCGCAAGTTCAACAGGGCAAGCACCTGCCATCGGCGCCATCAGTATTGGCACTTCCAAACTATACGCCTCACAAAAATGAGCAACGCGATCTTTGACGGTCATCACAAGTTCCCTCTTGATTCGCATGACAGTAACAAAAAAAGAGGCAAACCGAAGCTTGCCTCTTAAAGTTAGTAGACTGGAGAATCTACAGTTTCGCCGCTGCGAAATGATTATCGCCAAATTGCGAGGCCGTTAGGCCGTAACAAATTGGTTCTCCACAAGGCCGCTAGGCCGCTGCAAACTGGTTCATTGTGTTGTCTTCACCAGCAGCTTTAAGTGCCGCATCACCTGAGAAGTATTCTTTGTGATCATCACCCATATCTGACCCAGCCATATTTTGGTGTTTAACGCAGGCAATACCCTCGCGGATTTCCTTACGTTGAACGCCAGCCACATAACCCAACATGCCTTGGTCACCGAAGTATTCTTTTGCAAGATTATCGGTTGAAAGGGCTGCCGTGTGATAGGTCGGCAATGTGATGAGATGGTGGAAGATGCCTGCTTCACGGGACGAATCTGCTTGGAAGGTACGAATACGTTCATCGGCTTCTTTTGAAAGCTCTGTGTCATCATATTCAACTGCCATCAAGCGCGCACGGTCATAGGCTGACACGTCTTTGCCTGCTTCTGCCCATACATCAAAAACCTGCTGACGGAAATTGAGTGTCCAGTTGAAGCTTGGTGAGTTATTATAAACAAGCTTCGCATTCGGGATCACTTCACGAACCGCATCAACCATGCCTTTGATCTGACCAATATGTGGTTTTTCCGTTTCAATCCAAAGCAGATCAGCACCATTTTGAAGCGATGTAATACTATCAAGCACACAGCGCGCTTCACCCGTGCCTTCACGGAACTGGAATAGGTTTGACGCGAGACGTTTAGGACGCAAAAGCTTCCCATCACGGTTCAAAACAACATCGCCATTCTTCATATTTTCTGGCGCAATTTCTTCACAATCAAGGAATGAATTATACTGGTCACCCAAATCGCCTGGCTCGTGAGAAACAGCGATCTGCTTGGTCAAGCCAGCACCGAGAGAATCCGTGCGGGTCACGATGATGCCGTTATCAACGCCAAGCTCTAAGAAGGCGTAGCGGATTGCGCGAACTTTACCGAGGAAATCCTCATGGGGAACTGTCACTTTACCGTCTTGGTGGCCACACTGTTTTTCGTCTGACACTTGGTTTTCGATCTGCAAGCAACAAGCACCCGCTTCAATCAGCTTTTTAGCCAGAAGATAGGTCGCTTCTGCATTACCAAAGCCAGCATCAATATCCGCGATAATTGGCACAACATGCGTTTGATGATTGTCAATTTGCTGAGTAAGCTCCGCCGTTTTAGCAGCATCCCCTGCTGAGCGTGCCTTATCCAAATCACGGAACATCCCACCCAATTCACGGGCATCTGCTTGACGAAGAAAAGTGTAGAGCTCTTCGATGAGTGCCGGAACAGATGTCTTCTCATGCATTGATTGATCAGGGAGCGGGCCAAATTCGGAACGCAGCGCCGCAATCATCCAACCAGAGAGATAGAGATAAGAACGATCAGTTGTTTCAAAATGCTTCTTGATTGAAATCATCTTTTGCTGACCGATAAACCCATGCCAACAACCAAGAGATTGGGTGTATTTGGATGGATCTGCATCATAGGCATCCATATCACGACGCATAATGTCAGCGGTATAACGAGCAATGTCTAATCCGGTTTTAAAACGGTTTTGCAACCGCATACGCGCAACATTTTCCGCAGTAATGGCACTCCAAGGTGCTCCATTTGATGATATTATTGTTTGTGCAGCATCTATTTCACTTGTGTAACTCATAAGGCATCCTTCCATTTCTTTTGGATGTGTAAAATTTACAAGCCATGACAAATGCAAGCGCGAATTAACGGGGGCCAGCTTGTCACAGCAAGATTAAAATGGAACGTACAGGGTTGATGCGCTTAAAACACTAGTAATTCCGGCTAGTTAGAGGGAATTCGTGTTCAGTTGTTTTGTTCGCACAAATCACGTTTGTGCAATTGTAAATAAATTTACAAAATAAAGGGGCTAGAAAGCAGTCTTCAAGCTTGCGAGGCGTCTGCTTTATTGGTGCTACCCGAAACCTTAGCAATCTCTTCTTTAAGCGCTTCAATCGCGCCTTGAATCTGCTCTCTCGTATGCTCAGCAGTAATGAAAAGCCTCAGCCGCGATTCCTTCATGGGAACAGCTGGATAAATTATCGGCAGCATATTGTAGCCGCGTGAAAGCATCGCTTCACCGACAACAACTGCTTTAATGGCATCACGGATCATGATCGGGATCACTGCGTAGCCTTCACTCACTCCGGTATCAATACCTGCCTCTTTGGCAGCATTGAATGCAAAAGCGCTGATCTCACGAAGCTTTTTAACCCGTTGTGGCTGGGTTTTCATTATTCTCAGAGATTCCATAGCCGCCGCAGCAGCGGGTGCTGACAGCCCAACAGAATAAACAAATCCCGGTGCCTTAAATTTCAATAGTGTGATGAGTTGACGACAGCCCGCGATATATCCACCGCATGAAGCAAGTGTCTTGCTCATCGTACCCATCCAGATATCAACATCACTGAAAGGAACATTTTGCTCTTCCGCAATGCCACGGCCCGTTTCACCCAGAACGCCTAAACTATGAGCCTCATCAACCATAAGCCATGCTTGATAGCGCTTTTTAATTTCAACGAATTCTGCGAGATCAGACGTATCACCATCCATTGAATAGAGGCCTTCAATGACAATCAAAACCCGCGCATACTGATGGCGAGAGCTTTTCAAAATTGTCTCAAGAGCTTCTGGATCATTGTGAGCAAAGTTACGAATAGTGGCGCCTGAGAGCTTAGCGCCCTCTTTCACACTGTTATGCGCCCATGCATCATGCAAGACCAAGTCGCCCGGGCCTAAGAGCGTGGCAATCGTGCTCACATTCGTAGCATGGCCGCTCACATAAGTGATTGCATCATCAGTTTCGTAAACTTCGGCAATTTGTTTTTCAAGATCACGGTGAAACCCGCGTTCGCCAGCAACCACACGACTGGCTGAAACACTTGTTCCATAAACATCAATCGCAGTTTGCGCGGCCTTACCAACACTCTCTAAGTGATTAAGGCCCAAATAGTCATAAGACCCAAAATTAACAACCGCCTGATCATCAATTTCAGAAACAGCACCGGCTCTGCTGTTGTGATCACGGAAATAGGGTGAGCGCATTTGAGTGTGATCAGCAAACAGAGTTTGCAACTGAATTTGCTCATAGTCTGGATGTTTAGAAAAATCCGTTAGCCCCGCGTCAAAATGGGGAAGGCGCTCGCGAACGGGCGCGGCAACAACGCGAGGCGTCATTGTCGTTTTCTTCTTCATTCTTGCGACCAGCTGGTTTTTCAAGTCAGCTGACATTCCACTGCGTGATTTCTTACTCACCACCAATATTCCATCTAAAAGAGCAACACATTTGCATTATTCATCGCGCGATAATTTATCAAATGAACTAATTTCTTGCTCATAAGCACCGTCGTCTAAATATACAGACGCTAATTCACTAGTATGATTTAAACTAATATCTTGTTTTCCAACCAATTTTTCAATTATTTTCGACGAAATATCATCTATAGATACGCCATTCGCTATCGATGCTAATGGAATATCTACCCCTAATTTTTGTTGAGCACTCATTCGCAACTCTACACCCATTAAAGAATCCATTCCTAAATCGGTCAAGGGACGTTTCACATTAATATCTTCTACAGGCGTTCTTAGCACCGCACTGACTTCTTTTGCAAGTAAACCAGATACAAGAGCCCGCGCCTCTGGCATTGTTTTGCCCTCAACCAATGCCGCCAGATCAAAGCTCTCGCTCGCACCTTGCGAAGAAAGACTTGCTCGTCGCTTCATGGTGACATAGCTCGGCGTATCGAGAATTTCCAAGCCACCTTTTGCAATCTCCCAATCCATCGGCGCAACACTTAATACAGCACTCGCCATCGAACCATTATCCATAGCCATCAAACGACTTAATGCATTGAGCGCTTGATCAGCTGTAAATTGCTGGGTTCCCGTTCGCGTAGAAATTGCCTCTTTCACGTCTTCGTTTCGTGCCAAATAGCCCACATCGCTGATCGCGCCCCAACCGACGGCTAGAGCTGGCAGGCCAGCTATACGACGTTGGCGTGCGAGGCCTTCTAAGTAGCCATTCGCCGCGACATAGTTTGCCTGGCCAGGGTTGCCGATGAAAGTGGTGATGGATGAGAACAACACAAATGTATCCAACGGATCATCTCGCGTCAGTTGGTCAACGTTGAATGCACCGCGTACTTTGGGTGTTAAAACATCTGCGACATCAGTATCGCTCATATTGGTAATTAAACCATCGCGCAGCACCATTGCGGCATGAATAATGCCCTTAATAGGCCTGTCAGATCGCAAGCCATCCAGTGCGGCAGAAAGAGCCCCTTTGTCAGCAGCATCACAAGCGATCGGCTGAATGGCGACGCCTTGATTGGCAAAGTCCGCTATAACGGCCGCTTGCTCCTCATTGACCACACCACTTCTACCCATCAACGAGATATGACGAACACCGTGATCAGCAAGCCAACGAGCAACTTCAAGACCAAAACCACCCAAGCCTCCGATGATCACATAATGGCCATCGTTAGAGAGCGCGACGTCTTGTAGCTGGGTTTGAAAACCTAATTCAGTTGGCGACGTCGGTTCGACAACAATTTTACCAATATGCCCTGACTTTTGCATGAGACGGAACGCATCAACAATCTCACGCCCCTCAAAACGTCTATGCGGCAAGGGAGAGAAAACTTCTTCTTCAAACAGTGCCATCAATTCTGCAAAAAGGCGTTTGGCAATTTTGGGCTTTTGCGCAAGAAGTTGGTCCGCATCTATGCCAAAATAACTAATATTACGGCGGAATGGACGCAATCCAATCTTGGTATTGCCGTAATAGTCTCGCTTACCCAATTCAAGGAAGCGGCCAAACGGTTTCAGCAATTCGATACCGCGTTCCATTGCTTCGCCGAACAAAGAGTTCAAGACGCAGTCGATGCCTTCACCTGTCAAGGCCATCACCTGATCGACAAAATCCAGAGAGCGACTGTCGAAAACATGCTCGACACCCAGCGTTCTCAATAGGTCACGCTTCTCATCGGTACCAGCCGTTGCAATGATTTTAGCGCCGCGCCATTGTGCAATTTGAATGGCAGCAAGACCAACACCACCTGCTCCGCCTTGAATCAATACCCACTCATCTTGCTCCAATCGTGCCAGATCGTGAAGCGCATAATAAGCGGTCAAAAAAGCAACCGGAATAGAAGCTGCGGCAACTGGATCAATGCCCTCAGGCAAGGGTACGACACTTAAAGCGTCGAATGTAACATGCGATGAAAAACAAGCTGGACCCAGAGCAAGCACCGGATCACCAATTTTGAAATCAGCGACGCCTTCACCCACAGCGCTAATACGACCCGCACATTCAAAACCTAATGTTGCCCCAGCAAAGCCGTCTTCCAACGCTTCATCGGGCAAAATTCCAAGGGTCCACATAACATCACGGAAATTCAGTCCTGTTGCAGAAACTTCGACTTGCACCTCATTGGTTGACGGCTCCGGCTTCTCGACTAATACCCAGTCTAATTCATCGACACCTGACAAATCTTCAAAGGCTAACGTGCTCATAAGTTGAGATGTGTCTATTTCTTCATTCAACTTTTTGACGGATGGGAAGCCTGTTTGAGCGATCAACTCCATGCAGTAGTCTTGAGAGATGATGGCCTCTGACCAAACGGATCTATGCAACAAATGCTGTGTGAGCAATTTGAGAAAATCGTCTGTTGCAAGAGCCTCATCCATATCCACGGTTTTAACCGCAACATCAGGATATTCATTGCGCACCGTTCTCAAATAGGTCCACAAGCCAGTTTGAACAGGATTTGTTGCGCCTAAATTATAAAGTCCGCGCATCCCGCCGGGAGCCACGACAACGATTTCATCGATACGATCGGAACATCGCTTTAAAAGATCATTTAACCGACAAACATGAGCTTCAAGCTCGGCTTGCGGATCAGATGTCTTTGTAGAACTTGCAAAACCAGTTAGATCAACAACACGAACTGCATCATTGGCCGACAAGGTAACGTCAACAATTTCATCTAAAATTCTGTTGTTTTCGCTATCAAGCGTGAAATACTGGCTGCCTTTTGAACTGGCTAATAGCTCGCCACAATCCTCAGAAAAGGACTTAGAACCAAGGACGACATTAACAAAAGTCTCCGGCGCTTCTTGGCCATCTTTTTCATCACTCTTGTTCATTGAAACAAGATTATCGCGAATATCCACTCGGTTAGATGCATTCGCCTGAACTACAATTCCTGGCAAACTATCGTCATCAGATGAGTAAACAGTAATAGCTCCAAGGCCAAACCCAGATAGGAAATGATCCCATTCTTCAGCAGTCCGTTGCCTTGAAAGAGGGAATTCAGAACTAACTGTTCTGGCAAACCAACCCTCTTCAAAAGAGAACATAACTTCATTCAGATTGGATGGTACGGATTCAGATATAATGAAACGGCCATCTGCGTTCATCTTACGGCAAGCAGCCCGCAACAAACGCTCCAGGTCAGGTTCTATGCTCAATCCATTTGCCGATATGACCAAGTCAAACGGCGCCATATCATCACATTCCAACAAGAACGCATCCACATCCAACACGTCAACCTGAGCAGTGTCAGTGGTCGTAAGTGAGAACAAGCCGTTGGCACGCCGGTTGGAACTGACACAAACCAAACTCCAATTTGTCCCCTCCAACAAAGACAGCAAACGTCGAGATAGGCCACCAGCAGAACTGCCAACCTCTAAAATTCGAACCGGACGATCGTCAGGCAGTTGCTTAATCGCTTCAAGCGCAAAGGCTGAAATAGTATCGATATGATCGACCATTTCAGGACTGGAAGAATAATACTGCTCAAGCGTGGCACCCTCAAAAGCAGAGGCTCCCTCAACGCTCGCGACGCCGTCGCGTTCTACATGGCTTGCAATGTGTGAAAGCATGACACACTCAGCAGCCCAATCTGGGTAGGAACTTATAACCGTACTTAAAATGGCCTGCGCATCAGGAAGCTCAATTTCTTCAGGGATTTGCCATATTCCGGCTTTAGGTCTCGATTCTGCAAATCCGGCATTCTCCAACACAGTTAGAAATGCCCATAATCTCGTTTCATCATCGGGGCTAAGTTTCCCGCGTTCTAGTAACGATTGAAAGGATAGTTTTCCATTATCAGCCAAAGCAAAAGCAGCATCAAAGGCAATCCGTTGCGCGGCAGCTTCAAGCAGCAAACGCGGTTCACTTCCAATCCATTCACCATCTAAAAAGTTATCACCCAGTGGTGCAATTGGTGCAATTTTGGTTTGAGGCCCTTGCACAACGCTCCACTCTGTTGGATGCGGATGGCGGCGCTCAGAAAAATGATAGGTATACTGCGCGAGTTTTTGGCGCTTAACCAACGATGCCGCTCTAAAGCGAGCGTCTTGCAACGAGGCGATCAAAACACCATCAGCGTTATAAAGCTTGAAATCTGCGGCAATGCTTCGCGTGGTGAAGCTGTTTATCGCAATCCGAGCGAAAGCGGCACGTTCATAAGCCTTGAAAAGGCGTAGCTTGCCAAACCTGATCGGAATATAGCCACGCTTAATTTCTTTGTCTTCAAGCTCTTGATACAGCGCTACCAAACCGTGGAATGCAACATCCAAATCAGTCGGATTAAGCAGCAAATTTAAACCATAAGGACCTAATTCAGCCCCTTCTTCCGCGGCTGAAAATGATACTGAGATCGTATCATCATCCTCAAAATAAACGGCATCGGCGCGCTCAAAGGTTGGCCCGTAATCAAGTCCATATGTCTTTGCCAACGGATATAAAGTGTCAGCTTCAGCTAAAATCGTCCCGCTTGGCGGCGTTGAAATTTCTTCAATTTCAAATTCAGCACTCGGTATTTTAGCAATCCGAGCACTCGTATTTAGCGCCCATTCATCCTCAGAAAGTCGCGAGCGTGAATAGATACGTACACTTGAGCTGTCTGGCGATATCTCAGTATGGGTTTCCATAAGCTGATCATCAGAAAGCTCTATCGCACGCATGATGTCCATGTCGCGAATTTCGATCTTATCTGTCTCAAAATATTCCGAGGCAGCCGCCAACATCATCTCAACATAACCAGCACCCGGCACAATGATCTTGCCATCAACTTTATGATCGCGAAACATCGGGATGTTATGGCCGTCAATGTGGTTACGCCAATACGGGGCATCCGCATGAGGAGAGAAACCAAGTAGGCAATGATAATTGTCAAAACCACTACTTCTTGCGAGAGACTCGCTGGAATCATCTGCACGGAAACTACGTTTTTGCCACGGATATTTCGGCAGCTCTAAATGCGCAACATCGCTCATATCAAGTTTAGGACGCGTCGCCCCAGCAGCAAACGCTGATAGAGCAGCAAGTTCGAGGTGTCTGCCATCGTCAGACGTTCTCTCAGCTGCAATCACATTTCTGGTAATCGGCTGCTTCAACGTTTCAAGAGCTGAAATTGTTTCAGATTGTTCACGCAAGGTCTCATTCAAATTAGAACGGAATAAAGAACGCGGTCCAACTTCAATAAAAATGCGGCACCCAAGGTCAAAAGCCGCTTCGCTGGCACTTTGAAACAACACAGGTTTGCGTATGTTCTGCCACCAATAATCAGGATCCAAAGTCGCAGCATCTAACGCCTTACCAGTCACTGTAGAGACATAGATATGGTCGCTCTTTGTAGGCGTCAAACCATCGAGCTTCTTTAAGATCCCGCTCTCAATCGAGTCCATCAGCGGGCTATGGAATCCATAATCAAGATCAAGCACTTTCGCTGGCAACTCTTTGCTTTTGATGGTGCGGGCAAACATTTCAATAGCTTCTTGTGAACCAGAAACCGTAATCGCATTAGGTCCATTGATTGCAGCAACCTCAATAAGGAGACCCTTGCTTCGGATATCTGCCAAAATTGGAGCAGCGTCTTCCACCGAAATTCCGCCAGCAGCCATTTTGCCTTGGCCACGGGTTGTTTCTTGCATTTGAGAGCGAGCGTGGATCACTTGAATACCCTGTTCAAGCGTCAAACCACCTGCACATGTGGCAGCGGCGACTTCACCCACTGAGTGCCCGTAACTAACTTTCGGGGAAAGCCCAAGCTTAGAGAGACATGCAACAATTGCCATTTGAAGAACGAATAACAATGGCTGCGCAATGGCAGTAGATTCCAGCTTTTCACCAAGGTCTTTGGCCGTCAGCATTTCAGAAGCTGACCAACCAAAAACTGGCTCAGCAATCACGCTTATGCGGTCAAAATGCTGACGAAAAGCAGAATTGTTGTCATATTCCGCACGCCCCATCCCTGCAAACTGAGCACCATTGCCAGTAAAGACAAAAGCGACTTCACGATTTTCCTGCTCGGCCTTGCCAGAAGCAAGACTTGCACTCTGTGTCACAACATTTAGGTCATCGCCTGCTGAAAACGCTGATAGCGCCTCGCCAATCGCGGCAGGCGAGCTGCCGCGCACCGCGACCATATTTGGCAAATGGGCCCGTTGACGCTCAATATTTTGCGCTAAGACATCGATATTTGAATCTGGGTGATCGCCCAAGTAGGCGGCATAACGGCTGGCCAATGAACGCAATGCTACATCACCATGAGCACTGAGCGTTAGAAGCCCACCTTTTTGCTCAGTCGCTGAAACAACGTCTGCCCGCTCAACATCACGAATGATAGCATGAGCATTTGTTCCACCGAAACCAAATGTACTTACACCTGCATAAAGCGGCTCTTTGGACTTACGAAGTGGTGTGTTTTTCGTGTTGACCTCAATATTGAGGTCTGCAAAAGGAATATCAGGGTTCGGCGTTTCAAAATGCAACGAAGCGGGCAGCACGCCCATTTCGAAGGCCGCAATCGCCTTAAGCAGGCCAGCAATACCCGCCCCAGGCTCCAAATGGCCAATGTTTGATTTAACCGAACCAATGAGAAGAGGTTCATCGCGGTGTTTGGCAATTTGCTGGCCAATCGCGGTTGCTTCTGCTGGATCACCAACACGGGTTCCCGTTCCGTGCGCCTCAACAAAAGCCAAATCATTCGGATCAATCTTAGCCTCACTGTACAACTTTGCGAGCAAAGCACCTTGAGTTTTCTCAGAAGGCAGTGACACCCCAACCGTTTTACCATCACTGTTGATGCCAGCAGCAATGATCTCGGCACGCATTCGCGGCATTTTTACAGCTGATGAGGCCACATCTTGTCGTTGCAAAACCACAGCGGCCGCACCTTCAGCCCGCACATATCCCGCGCCATCCGCATCAAATGCTCGACATAGACCTTGATGAGACAACATACCTGCGGCACAAAATCCACCAAAAGCAAAAGGACTAAGAAGCGCATTTACGCCGCCAACAATTGCCGTATCAATCTCACCTGATCGCAACGCCTCAACAGCACTATCCAAGGCGACAAGAGAAGACGAACAAGCCGTATCAACGGTAAAGCTTGGTCCTTGAAGGTCAAAAATATAAGAAATACGGTTTGAGACCAATGATAACGTATTACCCGTCATCAAATAAGGGTCGACGGTTGCCGGATCAAATAGGAAGTGATCTCTATAATCCGTCGAAGCAGCCCCTACATAAACGCCAACTTTATGACCAGCCAGCTGCGTATGAGCGATACCAGCGTCTTCAATAGCTTCCCAAACAACTTCCAAAATCAATCGTTGCTGCGGGTCCATTTGCGTTGCTTCGCGGGGCGAAATGCCGAAAGGAGCAGGATCAAAATCCCAAATATCATCAATCACGCCCGCTGCAAAAGTGTAGGCCTTGCCTGCTCGACCTGCTTTTGGGTGCCACCAGCGCGCTTTCACAAAACGGTCATCTGGGATCTCACTGACTGCACAGACACCATTCAGCAAAAGGTCTTTAAATTCAGTATAATTAGCGGATCCAGGCAGCCGACAGCCCACGCCCATGACGCCAATTTTTACGGCAGAATTAGGATCGCTTGAACCAAGCATTTCATCACCCTTAGGTTTGCAAGTCACTAAACTATTGTCCCAAACTATTCATAATTGGCGAGCGATAAAACGATGTTATAAAACTAGCGTCGAGTTTGAGCAACCGATACCCAAAAAAATCAAGCACAACAAGCCACAAAGCCTACTATTTGAGTATATATTATCAATTGATTCACCTTAAATGAAATTATGTAAACGAGCTGACACAACAGTTTAAGCAATATTAGACCAATGTGTTAAACTGGACACACTTCATTAATTAAGCGGAACAAAACGCACGTCGAACTTGTATGTTGCTTCTCCGTTTGGTAGTCCTCAGTTTAAAGAGTCTCCTAAAGTTTATGGAACTCAACAAGCGACTGGTATTGTACGATTTTGAAACACTTACTCTTCATTTTTATGGTCATAAGTTTGGCAGCTTGTGGATCAATTCCTGGCTCAGGACCAACTGCTGGTAAAATCAAAGGTCAAGCTGAAATCGACGGCGTGGCTAATTACATGCTGGTTGAATTGAATAATCCAACTGTAAATATACTCAGTGCTTATACATCCAAAGCTCTCGCAGAACGGTTTGCTTCAAAGCATACTCATAACCATCGACAAACAATCGGCGTTGGTGACGTGCTTAACATCACTGTATTTGAATCTGGCGATGGTGGCCTGTTTAGCAGTAGCGAAGGGTCTCGATCAGCCAACTTCCCAGCCATTCAAGTTTCTGAAAATGGCCAGATTTCATTGCCATATGCTGGCGTTATCAACGTAGATGGCGACACTGCTTTGCGCGTTCAAAACAAAATTGTGGCACGCTTACGTGGACAAGCTATTGAACCACAAGTTTTAGTCGCAGTCGCAAGCAACAATTCCAACGCAGTCATCGTCGGCGGTGATGTTAACACTCCTGGCCGCATTCCTCTCCAGTTGGGCGAAACGACACTTTTAGACGTTGTTACCCTTGCTGGTGGATCAACCGGTCCAACGCGTGAGACATTCGTCACCTTTATTCGCGGCAAAACCAAAGGCCGTCAGCTCCTGCATACCATTATCGACGCCAAAGGTGAGAATATCAAAGTCAACGCAGGTGATCGGATCATTCTTCGTCATGAGCCTGAAGCATTCCTTGTGCTTGGTGCCGTAAATAGCCCAGGCAACTATCCAATGTTGTCGACACAAACCAATTTACTAGAAGCTGTTGCGTCAGCAAGAGGCTTCCAAAACGAACGCGCGAACAAGCGAGGCATGTTCGTTTTCCGCCAAGAACCACGGCACGTCGCTGAACAGCTTGGGACAATTCCAGCTGACCTTACAGGCTCAACCGTCCCAGTGGTTTACCAATTGAAGGTATCAGATCCTGTATCTTACTTTGTTGCGAAGGAATTCATTGTACGCAACAAGGACGCCATCTTTACGGCAGATTCAAACTTCGTAAATATCCGTAAGTTCCTGCAATTGCTCTCAACCGTAACGGCTCCTGGCATCCAATCGATCAACACAGGCGTAAGATTGGCTGACTAATCAAAATTGACCGTTTAATCACCCTTGATCGTAAATCGCTGAGTTTCAGCGATTTTTGAGCGAGCCCATGCCGGTAGAAATTGGGCAAGCCATGTCCCCCAATTAAGGGGCCATGGAAAGCTTATATGAGACTTTCCCGCGGCAACCTTTGCAACAATCAATTCAGCAGCCTTATCAGCAGATACAATCATAGGTAATGACCCATCATGGCCGTTTGTCATGTCAGTCTCGATATGACCGGGCTGAACATCGGTGATTTTTATCCCATCACGGCCCAACTTCTGCCTAAGGCTTTCCGCATAAGCAGACAGCCCCGCCTTCGACGCGCTATAGGCCGCAGCATCGGCCAACGGAAATGTTGCCGCTAAAGATGAAATGAAGACGATATGCCCTGTGCCTCGCCCACGCATAGCGCTTACAGTTATATTTGCTAAGGCAATTGCGGAACGTAAATTTACATCAATAACCGCAAGCTCGCTATCAAGCTCTTCTATTGCATTGATAGACCTTGCCCCATCGAACAGGCCTGCGTTGACATAAACCACGTCAATCACCCCCGCATCGCGCACTGCCTGCTGGATCGCATTGATATCGATAAGATCTATTGCCAATACCTCGACAATGGCCCCTTTGGCTCTACAAAGCACCTCAACCTCGGTCAAGGCTTCTTCGTTGCGCGCCCATAAAAGAAGCCGGGTATCCGCTCTCGCCAGCCTAACAGCTAAAGCTTTACCAAGACCACGGCTTGCACCTGTAATGAGTATGGTTTGCTGCACAATTCCTACCAAAGTTGCTGATCACTTAAAACAACGTCATTATAAGGCAACAACAACCAAAATGACTCGAATAAATTCTATCTATTTTTTCAACCGATGCCACAAAACAAACAATTTACAGCAACATGAAATCATCCGTGGTACATCACGTTAATCGAATGGATTCGCATAATTTTCGCCGTTGAAGCAAACGGCGAATAAAACATTGTACAACGAGGAAACATTGGCTCGGACTTTCTCTCTCTTAAATTCCATCATGATGGTAGCGCTTGTTTTATTCTTAGCGTTTCAACCAACCGTAATATTAGCACAATCGGCAGATCAAGAACTGCCCCCAAGTGTCAACCATGATCAATTGATACAAGGCTGGCGAGCGCAGCTCGATCAAATCAGCAGTGCTATAAAACGAGAAGGAATATCTGATGATGAATTACTCGGTTTCAAAAAAGACATCAGCGAAATCACAGACGGCGCGCAAAACCTTTCCGATGAACTGACGCCCGAAATTGAAAGTCTTACCAGCCGCCTTGAAAAGCTGAACCTTGCAGCCAACGCCACGCTAGTAACATCAACCGATGCTAAAGACGAAGAACAAGAAGCCACTGAAACCGAGGCATCTGAAGAAGCTGCACAACCAAGCACAACAGAAACCCCAGCAGCTTCAACGATCATTGAGCAACCATCTGCCGCTGCTGAACTCTCAGATTCTGAAATCGCACTCAACACAGAAAAGGCTGAGCTTGAAAGCCTTATTCTACAAATGAATGCACAGCTTGGCCGTACACAAGTCATTTTACTCCGTGTTGATGAAATCTCTGAAAGCATCAATGATTTGAGACGAAGCAAATTTACAAACGAGCTGTTTCACACCTCCCCACTTTTGATCTCACCAACATTGTGGGTACAAGCGATTTCAGACACGCCTAATCTCATCACGGGACTGGCCACAATATTGTTAAGCGGCTTAAGCCGCGTATGGGCAGAGATTCCATTCTTATTTCTTGGCTCTATCTTGCTTGGAGCTTTGCTATCTTACGGGTTACTGCACCACTTCAAACTCCTGCAACTCACAGAACGTGGCGACCCCCAAAACGACACCAGAAACAGAGGTGTTGGGTATGGGCAAGGGATCAATGCTCTCTTGCGGATTATCCGAAGCCTCACACTCATTGTCCTAACACCAGGCTTAGTATTGCTGACAATCACGCAGGCCGGTGTCGTTGCAGAACGGCTAGCAGATCTTTTATGGACATTGTTTGCAAGTGTTGCTTATTTCGCCCTCGCGCGCGGCCTCAGCCTTGCCATTTTCTCTCCTAAAAAGCCGGAATTAAGACTGACAAACATCGACGACACCAGAGCTGTAAACCTCCATAAAACGGCAATGGTTAGCCTGACAATTGCCCTCATTGGCTTCACCCTCTACGAATTTGCAAAAATTCTTGTGGCCTCAGATGGCATTGTCGTTTTCACCTTGGGATTAACCTCTGCATTATTTGGCGCCTCAGCCCTGCTGAAATACGCCATGCGCGAAAAATCAGATGACCCTGACCAACAATTTATTCCCAATGTGTTGGTGTTGAAGGTACTGGGTATTTTTGTCTTTATAAGTTTGGTTATTGCGCTCATTGCGCCAATTTTAGGGTTCCCTAATTTGGGTGCATTCGCTGTCAATCAAACCATATTGGCAGGGATCATTTCCGCGATAATTTATATCGTTTTTCGCTTCATCGATGCCTTACTCGGTGTGGAAGTCGATCCAACAACTGGCGGCGTGCCAATCATCACCTCGAGCAATAAGCGTAGTCAGCGTCGTGCACAGGCGAAATTGCTGTTTTCGGGCTTTGCAAAAGTCTTGTTTACACTATTAGGTGTCATCGTTTTTGCAGCCTCTTGGGGGCTAGATACGTCCAGCATTTGGAGTGATATTGGGCGGCTGTTTAAAGAGGTCAAAATTGGTGAACTCATCATTTCTCCCGCGACCATTTTAACAGCTCTTCTCTTTTTAGTGCTCGGCATCCTCACAACCCGCGCGCTACAACGCTGGTTTGCCAATCGCTTTTTACCAACCACAAACCTAGATGTCGGCTTAAGAAACTCGATCACAACTGCAATTGGATATATTGGCTTTATCATCTCCGCAATGATTGCCTTTTCACAAGCTGGGCTTGATTTAAGCAATCTTGCAATTGTTGCCGGTGCGCTTTCTCTGGGTATTGGTTTTGGCCTTCAAAGTATCGTCAGCAATTTTGTCTCTGGCATCATTTTGTTAGCAGAACGACCAATCAAAGCTGGCGACTGGATTTCTGTTGGTGGCTCAGAAGGAACAGTGAAAAAGATCAGCGTGCGTTCAACCGAGATTGAAACCTTTGACCGCGCCACCGTGATCATGCCGAACGCAGATTTTATTTCCGGTTCGGTGAAAAACTTCATGTATGGCAATACAATTGGCCGTTTCATCGTCAATGTAGGGGTTGCATATGACAGTGACCCAAATCACGTCAAAGATATCCTGCTTGAATGCGCCAAAAACCATCCATTGGTGCTGGCTTATCCAGAATCCTACGTGATCTTCAGTGATTTTGGTGCGAGTTCATTGGATTTCGAACTCAGAGGCTATCTTTCCGATTGTGGAAATGGACTCTCAGTACGCAGTGACCTTCGATTTGCCATTTTTCAAAGGTTAAAAGAAGAAGGCATCGAAATACCGTTCCCGCAACAAGATGTGTATGTCAAAAACCTTGGTGACAATAGCCAAGCAACAAAATCAAATGCTAAGCCTACTGAGACAACAAAGAGCAACGCACCAATACCAGCATCGAGGCCAGAACCTGTTACGATGCGCCGTGATGAGATTGAAGATTCAGGAGATGCAGATGGAAGATAAACAACCAACGGGCCAATGGGTTCGTGGCAGTTTATTGATTGGAACGCTTGCTGCTGTTCTTGCAAGTTGCGCGGAAGCACCACAACCAGCAGCACCAACCCGCCCTGCATTTTATAACAATCTGGAGTTGCCAACCTCAAGACTGGATGTTCAAGATGCTGTCCAGGTCATTTCCACCTATCGCGTTAGCAATGGGCTCGCGCCGGTAATTGTCGATCCTGAATTGGTAATTCTAGCCCAAAACCACGCCAACGCCCAAGCCCGCGCCAATAAGGTCGGCCATGAAGTTGGCGGTACATTTGCAGGCCGGGTAAAAACTCTAAACAGCAAACGCTCTGTATCCGTTGAAAATGTCAGTGCTGGTTATCGCAGTTTCGCCGAAGCCTTTTCAGGATGGCGGGATTCAAAGCGTCATAACGCAAATCTGCTGAACAAAAACGTGCGTCGCTTCGGCATTGCAAAAGCCGTCAATTCAAACAGCAAGTTTAAAGTTTTTTGGACATTGGTTATGACCGGTGATCCAATCAAATAACAGCAGGCTCAAACGCGCTTTATCAAGCTTTTTACTGTCTGCTTTGCTTCCCTGTGCAAATTCATCATGTTGCGAACGGCAAGCCCTGCAGCCTTTTGCGAAGGGTGGATAAAGAGCAAATCTTTTACCGCAACGCGTTCACTCCAAATAGCATTGGCTAATGCGTTATCTGGTGCAGCACATGAATCGAGAATAGTCTCATTCCCCTGCTCCATTAATTCATCGGTAAAACGGGCAAGCATTTGGTTGCCAGGAGAGCATTCAGCGAAGCTCTCATCATAACTGGTTTTCCATGAAAAATATTCGCCCTGCGCCTTCAAAAGCGTGAGAGCAGCAAGGATTGTATCTCCCGCCTTCAACGTCGCCACCACAAATGCACCTCTGCTTGACAGGCGCACTGCAACAGCACGCGCAAAATCTGCATGGGGCTTCGCATTCAATAATGCCGATTGCTTGCTCCCTTTCCAACCAAGTTTTTCAACCCTCATAAAGGTTTCAAAATGGTTGGGTACAGTATCGGGATCAGAACAAAGTTCTATATAAAGCGGTCCCAAATGAGCCGTTCGTTCAGCCAATCGACGGTAACGTCGATTAAGGCCTTGGCGTCGCTGCTTAGACAACGTCACCTTGCGATATTCTTCACCCGACAAAGAGGTCATCATCGCCGCGCGTTCAAAGCTTGCCAGCGCTTCGACGTTGAGATCACCTGAGTTTAAATCAAAGTGATCGAAGCCTTTAAAAAGATTACATAGAACAGGCGCATCGTATGTGGCCGAAATGCCAGACAAAAGCTCGTTTAATGCAAAAGCGTAACCTTGATGCACCAAAGGCGTGCCGAGGGGAATATAGTCATGCGTCCAAATGTGAACCGTCTTTGGCCCGACGTGAGCGAACCGAGATACATAAATGGGGGCGGCTGCAATCAACACCCCTCCATCTCCATAAACGACGGCAAGATGGACAGCTCCTTTTGCCAAAGCATCGATGGCTGGGAGACAAAAATCGGGATCGAAAAATGGATTAGGCACAATAGCTTGCTCGCTCAACTCACGCCAAGCGTTAACGAAGGATGCCTCCCTCATATCTTTTTCGACTAAAACCTGGAATTTAGGTTCTGCCTGCGGTTTTTTAGCAATTGCAACCAGTGTAACTGTCCCATTTCACCGAACAGCTACTAGAATAACCTATTTTATTGTATAAACCGTTTCACTATTTGGTTTTATTGTCGGTATCGTTAACAGTGATGAGCGAAATAATCCGCTACAACCTGAACTCACCATCAACAATCTGCTTGTGAAGCGCGTCATCTATCTCCACATAGGCGCCTTTTTTCGGGTCTTTGAAAAGCAACCGATCGTCAATCGTCGACGGATCAAATCCTTGTTTTACCAAATCAACTTTGCGCTGCTTAAATGTACCCGTTGCCTCAATTTCTTCCTGCAATCGCAAGAAGATCGGCCGCGCATAATCCGCGAGGTTATTGCAAATATAATCATAAAAACCATCAAGAGCGAAATCATCATCAACAGACAAAGAAACCATGCCCGCGCGACCATCAAAGCCATCAACGGCAACGCCATAAACATTGGCTTCTTTGATGCCCGGATACCCCGTTAAAGCCTCTGACACCTCAGAGGTCGCGACATTTTCACCTTTCCAACGGAAAGTATCGCCAATCCGGTCGATAAAATAGAAATAGCCATATTCATCTTTGCGGATCAAATCGCCTGAACGGAACCAAGCATCATCTACCTCAAAAGCACCACGAATGATTTTCTTCTCAGTTGCAACTGCGTCAGCATAGCCTTCAAACCGCTGCGCCGGCTTTGATGGGTCTTCCAAAATTTGACTGACCGCTTCTCCAACTTCGTTTGGTTCGCACTTCACCAAGAAACCGTCAGCGCCACGCACAGGCATTTCCGTGTCTTGGTCATACTTCACAATTTCAGTGACAAATTTCTTTTCCGCCCATTTCGGCAGTCGACCAATTGCGCCAACCTTTTGGTCAAAGTTGAAGAAGACCGTGTTACCCTCAGTTGAAGCGTACCACTCCAAAATAAATGGAATTTTGAACCGCGATTGAAACTCTTCCCAAATATCAGGGCGAAGGCCATTGCCATCAACCAATCTGATTTTGTGCTTGTTCTCTTTCGGATGCACAGGCGTGTTCAACAAATAACGGCATAGCTCACCAATATACTGGAACATCGTGCAATCATTATCGACAATGTCATCCCAGAAGGTAGAGGCTGAAAACTTATCTTCGATATAAACTGATCCACCCATCGTCAGCGTAATGCCAATTGCCATAATACCGCCTGCGGTGTGGTACATCGGCAAACACACATACATACGATCGTTCTCAGTTGCTTGGGTCGCAGCAGCAAAGGCGTTCATAATCGCCATGGTACGGTAGTGAATAATATTGGCCGCTTTAGGCAGGCCTGTCGTACCACTGGTGTAAATATAAAGAGCTTTATCCCAGTTGATGAACTTAACAACTTCATCACCGCTCAATGCTGCTGAGGACAATTCATCAAGCATCGTATCAAGACGCGCATACTCGCCATCAGCACCATAAAGCCACGGGTTCATCTCACCATCTAAATGATCAGTCGTCCCGTTATAAGCATCAATAAGGTCAGCATCCACGATAACAGCCTTAGGCGTTACAATATTGATGCAGTGAGCCAGCGATGCGCCAGTCAAATTCGTGTTGAGAAGCGCACAAACACCGCCCGCCCGAATAACACCAAGCCAAGCGGCCATATATTCCGGCTTGTTCGGCATGAGAAGCGCGACACAATCACCTTTTTTAACACCCTGCGCCTGCGCCCAGCGAGCATATTGATTGGCTCGGTTATCAAGGCCGCGATAGGTAAGCGTTTGCTCTTTAGACAGCAGCGCCGGTTTATCACCATACTGCTCAGCCAAATCAGTAATTTGGTGAGAGAGCGTGTAGTCTGGGTTTTTGGCGACTTTTGTGGTCCGTTTTAATGTGCGCAAAGCAGCTGTTAAATACGTCCATTCCATCTTTGCACGAGCAAATAAGTTCATAAGTTCCTCCGACTTACCATTTCCACATTTTTGGTTCCTCCTCCAAAAACGTGAATGATATCCTTATTATTCTAATAGACTAACTGCCCATTTCTTACGTTTACGTCAAGGTCATTACCCATCGGCAGGTGTCAATTTCTTGCGATTTTTATCAAGAACCCAATCACATCACCGTATTTTCGTCAGTCTTGCAAAGAATATCAAACGGCACAAACACCAAATGAAACTTTTTACTGCTTGTGGTTTTGATTGAGAAAGATAGGTTGTGGCTTCGAAGAACAACAAAGCCAAGAAAACGATGAGCAAAACTGTCTTAGATGTAAAAGGGCTAAAATGCCCCCTGCCTGTTTTGAAGGTTCAAAAAGCCATGAAAAGCTTGAGTGCTGGCGATATTTTGGAAGTGCAGGCGACTGACCCCCTATCGGTGATCGACATCCCAGCCTATTGCAATCAAAGCGGCCATCGCCTCCTGCATAAAGCGAGCGAAGGGGATGACCATCTTTTTCAAATTGAGTGTGTTAGCTCTTAGGGGCTGGAACAGTCACTTTTCTAACGACATCGAGCCCTATGAGTAAGGCATTCTCCAGTTTCTTCTGAGTACACACTTGAATGACCTGTGTCTCCTGCAGGCAACTTAATCCCCTTACCCAATATGAACTTCATCCCGTAAATTGCGGAGAGGCCACCAGGAAACCTATCGAATGGTTTTTTGATCCAGTAATATTGATCTGAGGTGTATTCCAAAGCGCCCTGCTCTACCAATTGGTTCAAACCAATCCTGCCTGGCATCACACGGTAGGCAACGGCTAGCTTTGGTGAAACCACCGCTTTGGGATCAATTTCTACAAATGAATTAAGTTCTGAGCTTTTAAACAAGCGCGGTTTTTTGCTGTCAAATTTCTTAACAGACTTTCGTTGGCTATCGAGTCGTTTGGCAAAACGGTCTAGCCCGACAAGCGGTACGAGTTTTTTCGCTTTATCCTCTTCAAGTCGGCCTGAAGGAATGTGGACTGTGGGAAACCTACGGTCGGCGATTAATTTTTCTACAGGTTGCTGCAAAAGGGTAGCGATCTTAGCAGACATAATTTTAGCCCGCCCGCCTTCAGCCTTTAGAGCATAGTTGAAACAGTGCCCTGTAACAGAAAACTCAATCTTATCTGCATCCAGCCCAACAACGCCGCCATGCTCTTTATCCCGACGAGTTCCCACGACAAATTTAGCAATCCGCTCAGTTGCCCCAGTTATGCGCCAAATCTGTGGTTTTAATACGTGGGAAAAAATATAAAGAGGCGTTTTTCCTGCTTCTATATTGAGATGGCCTGTCGTTGTCATTACATCCTGCCCAGCAACAGTGACAGTTGAGGCGGCGGCTCCTGCACTACCACTAACAACCACAACGTCAGCCCCTGAAGGCACTTGCGGGAGTTTGCATTCTAGCGCGCTCCTCCTGCCGTATTTATTGCGTTTGAGCGATGACCTGTTTGCAGCGGGCCGCTTCTTTGCCACCAATGTTGGGTCCGCTGAAATTTTCTTGATCGCATCTGAAATCTCTTTAGCGTCCACTTTTCCGTCTTTGTTTAAATCAAAGACGAATACATTACTGAAGGTTTGAGAAGTCCTTCTGCCTGGCACCTGCTCGACTTTTGTTTTCGCATAAGCACTCAGTTCTTTAATTGAGATGTTTCCATCATTGTCTGTATCCGCATTTAGTTCGAATATCTTATTTCTAGATCGCGCATTTGAATCCTGAACACTTTGAACCGCCTTGAATTCTTCGGGTGTTATAACTGTATCCCCATCAAGATCGAGGTGTAGAAATTGCGCAACAATTCTACTTCTACTTTTAGCAGCAAGAACGTTGTTATACCGCTCCAAATCTGCTGGTGTGACAACGCCTGAAGGATTGATTTGATAAAGGACTTTCAAATAATTTTCGAGCGCTCTATCTGGCGACCGTTCGATCAGCCTTGCAAGATGACGTGATAGTTCAAACTTTACCACCTCGCCTTTCGCCGATTGTTCCTTATCCGTTTCTTGGGCTTTCACCGCTGGCATAAGGAGCACACTGCTCGCCAAGACACTTGATGCAAATAAAAATTTAGAGGAATTCAAACAGTATTTTGCCACAGAAAATCATCCTTTTTATGGAAATTTCCTGAATTCTGCACCAGAAAGTTTAAAAATCTAAAAAATCATTCTCTTGAATTTTTTTAATTCAATAAAAATTATCTTTTTAGTTAAACACCGTAGCGATTTTCGATATATTCGCTGACCATCACTTTGAAATCTTCTGCAATGTTTTCGCCGCGCAATGTCTTTGCTTTTTGTCCATCGATGAAAACAGGAGCGGCAGGCGTTTCGCCTGTGCCTGGCAATGAAATGCCGATGTCAGCGTGCTTGCTTTCACCCGGCCCGTTCACGATACAACCCATAACGGCGACATTGAGTGCTTCAACGCCTGGATATTTCTCACGCCATTCCGGCATGCTGTCACGAATGTCTGCTTGGATTTGCTGCGCGAGTTCTTGGAATGTTGTCGATGTCGTGCGCCCACAACCAGGACAAGCTGCAACGATTGGCACGAACTGACGGAAGCCCATCGTCTGTAGCAATTCTTGGCTCACTTGAACTTCACGGGTCCGATCGCCATTTGGCTCTGGTGTGAGCGAGATGCGGATCGTGTCGCCAATGCCTTGCTGCAACAAAACACCCATAGCAGCAGAAGACGCCACAATACCCTTTGTGCCCATACCCGCTTCTGTAAGACCCAAATGCAAACAATGGTCAGAGCGTCCTGCAAGGTCGGTATAAACGGCAATCAAATCCTGCACTTGGCTAACCTTGGCAGACAAAATCATCTTATTGCGCGGCATGCCCAGTTCTTCGGCGCGATCAGCAGACAACAAAGCCGATTGAATAATCGTCTCATACATCACTTCTGTCGCCGTCATCGGGCTACCAGCTGCCGCATTGTCATCCATCAACTTGGTGAGTAGTTCCTCATCAAGCGAACCCCAGTTCACGCCAATGCGCACGGGCTTATCGTATTTGTTTGCCACTTCGATCATATCGGCAAATTGTGTATCGCGCTTTGCTTTAAAGCCAACATTACCCGGATTGATCCGATATTTCGCCAGCGCTTCAGCGCAAGCCGGGTGGTCTTTCAAAAGCTTGTGGCCGATATAGTGAAAATCACCGACCAACGGCACATCTATGCCTGCTGCATCAAGCTTTTCTTTAATGTAGGGAACAGCGGCCGCACTCTCATCACGATCAACGGTGATACGCACGAGTTCGGAACCTGCCACAGAAAGCGCGGTTACCTGCTCAACCGTTTTTTCGATATCGGCTGTATCTGTGTTTGTCATGGACTGCACAACCACCGGCGCACCGCCACCTACTTGAACGGATCCGACCTGTACGGCGACAGATTGACGGCGAGGAAGTGGCTTTGTGAGATATTCAGTCATGGTCGAACCTAAGTTGATCGCTTTTGAATTTGTCCTTGATTTAGACCGTATTGCGCCCTCATGCAATCGCAATAGGCTCAATTTGGTCAACACAGTCTCGCAATAAGTCAACAAATGGCTAGGCAAATGAATGTGATAAAACGTGAGGTGCTTGAAACACACAGTCAATTATGCTGCATTGCAAAAAATCAGACACAAAGGAACCACCATGTCATCACCAAAATGCGCCGTCGTTACAGGATCAAGTTCAGGTATTGGCCTTGGCATCGCCGAGGAATTTGCAAAAGCTGGTTATAGCGTTGCCCTAAATTCATACACCGATAATGCAGAAGATCATGCGTTGGCTAAAAAGCTCAGTGACGAAACTGGTGCTAAAGTCATTTACATCAAAGCCGACATGTCAAAAGCGGACGAATGCACAGCCCTTGTGACGCAGGCAAAAGAGCAACTGGGTTCTGTTGATATCTTGGTCAACAATGCTGGCATCCAATTTGTGGCGCCGATTGACGAATTCCCCGCTTCAAAATGGGATGCGATTATCGCAATCAACATGTCATCAGCATTTCACACAACGGCAGCTGCTTTGCCAATCATGCGCGAAAAAGGTTGGGGCCGTGTGATCAACATTGCATCCGCTCACGGCTTAACAGCATCGCCTTATAAATCTGCTTATGTTGCTGCCAAACACGGTGTGGTTGGCCTTTCCAAAGTGACAGCATTGGAGACGGCGGAAGAAGACATTACCTGCAATGCAATTTGCCCTGGTTATGTGATGACGCCATTGGTTGAAAGCCAAATTCCAGAGCAAATGAAAGCTCACAACATGTCACGCGAAGACGTGTTGAAAAATGTCATGCTGCTTCGCCAACCATCACGCGAAATGGCAACAACCGAGCAACTCGGTGGCACTGCCCTCTTCTTGGCGTCAGAGCATGCCAAACAAATCACAGGCACAACCATCTCCGTTGATGGTGGCTGGACAGCGCTTTAAGCGCTCCTTGCCCGTCTGCAAGCGCTTTCGAGCGCTTGCAAAAATGCTGAACGATCACGTGGGGCGAACGGTTTTGCCCCGCCGCCCATCTCGCCCATTTCTCGCAAATGTTGATTGATCGCGCGTGAGGCCAGTGCTTGGCCAATATTGGCATCATCAAATTCACGCCCCGTATTACCAATCACAATCGCGCCTTTCTCCAAACATCGCCCTGCAAGCGGAATGTCTTGGGTGATGACTACATCGCCTTTAGCCGCCCGTTCTGCAATCCAATCATCGGCAACATCTGGCCCATCTGGCACAACCACGCGATTGACCAGTCGGTCTTCAGGCAGGCGCATGAAGGCATTGGCGACATAGTAGATCGGCATCTCATGGCGGATTGCGACCTTTAAAACCTCGTCTTTAACCGGACAAGCATCCGCATCCACATAGATTGTTGAGTTATCGCTCATACCGTTCCAAATTCCATCAATTCCGACCTAACCAAAATAACGATAGATCGCTGATCAAGTTTTCTATCACATGAATACACTTGCCTTGCAATTCCAGCTTGCTAAGCTTCGTAATCTCAATTTTCTGGAAACAAAAATGGCTAAATTTGCAATCGTCGGGTTTTATCTATCAATCAACGCACTTTTATTTATGTGGCTATGCATCAAAGTAATTGGTGTGAGACGAGGAGAACAGATTTCAATTGGTGATGGCGATAACAAAACACTCGCCCTGCGTATGCGCGGGCAGGGAAACGCCTCAGAATACATGCCCTTGTTCTTCCTGCTATTGGGGGTCGCAGCTTTACTTTCAGCGCCGCCAATTGCTCTGCATATTCTTGGTTTAGCTTTCACCATAGGCCGCATGTCACATGCCTATTGGTTTTTAAATCCATCTAGAAATATGAAGCCACGCATCGCAGGCATGGTGCTAACGCTATCTTCAACATCCATTTTGGCAATTGGCTTGCTTATGCACTCAGCGGTCATCATGGCAGGCGGATACTAAATCCGCCAACCAGTTAAGCTTTTACCCGTGAAACGAAGGCGAATTATTCGCCTTCATAAACCACGAGCAAGTCTTTAGCGTCGATCTGATCGCCAGCTTTTACAAGCAATTCAGAAATCACACCATCGCGCTCAGCATGGATAGCTGTTTCCATTTTCATCGCTTCAATGGATAGCAGAACATCACCTGAAGTGATCTTCTGGCCTGACTTCACAGCCAAGGTTGAAATAACGCCTGGCATTGGAGCAGCAACGTGATCGGCATTGCCATCTTCAGCCTTTGGTCGTGCTGTTGAACCAGCGGCTCCATGGGCCCGATCTGGCACCTTGCTCGTTCTTGGTTGACCGTTGAGTTCGAAGAACACTTTCTGCTCGCCCGTCTCATCTGTCTCAGAGAAGGTTCTGCATCGCACGACAAGTGTTTTACCTTTTTCAAGGTCAAACGAAATTTCGTCCTGTTCTTTCATACCGTAAAAATAGGTCAAAGTCGGAAGCACAGATGTTGGCCCGTAAAGCTCTTGCGCTTTGGCAAATTCGACGAAGACTTTCGGGTACATCAAATAGGAAGCAAGTTCTTGATCGGTAATTTTACGACCGATCTCTTTTTCTGCTTCCGCACGTTCCGCATCAAGGTCTGCTGGTGCCAACAATTTACCCGGCACTTCGGTAATCGGCTCAGCACCTTTAAGCGCTTTCTTCTGCACGGCCTCAGGCCATCCACCTTCAGGCTGACCAAGATTGCCCGACAGCATGTCAACGACAGATTCTGGGAAGGCAACTTCTTTGTCAGGATTAAGCACATCTTCAACGGTGAGTTCAGAAGCCACCATCATTAGCGCCATGTCACCAACAACCTTCGATGATGGCGTTACTTTGATGATGTCGCCAAACATCTCATTCACATCAGAATAGGTCTGCGCCACTTCATGCCAACGGCTTTCAAGACCGAGCGAACGAGCCTGCTCTTTAAGGTTGGTAAATTGACCACCTGGCATTTCATGCAGGTAAACTTCAGAAGCAGGGCCTTTCAAATCACTTTCAAAGGCTGCGTATTGCTTACGCACCGTTTCCCAATAAAACCCGATTTCGCGGATGGCTTTATCATCAAGACCCGTTGCACGATTACCATGCTCAATTGCCGCAGAAATAGAACCCAGCGCTGGCTGTGATGTCAGGCCAGAAAACGGATCCATCGCCGCATCAATCGCATCAACACCGGCATCAATAGCCGCCAAAACAGAAGCCGCAGAAATACCTGATGTGTCGTGTGTGTGGAAGTGAATTGGCAAGTCTGTCACATCACGAATTGCTTTGACCAATGTGGTCGCGGCAGCCGGTTTGATCAAACCCGCCATGTCTTTCAGGCCGATAATATGAACACCCGCATCGACAAATTCTTTGACGCGTTTTTGGTAGTAATCAATTGTGTACTTATCTGAACGACTAGACATGAGATCGCCGGTATAACAAACAGCGCCCTCACAAATCTTGCCGCTTTCCAAAATTGCATCGACTGAAACACGCGTATTTTCAACCCAGTTCAACGCATCAAACACTCGGAACAAATCCATGCCAGAATCAGCTGCCTGCTTGATGAAATATTGAACCGCATTTTCAGGATAGCTTTTATAACCAACACCGTTGGAGCCACGCACAAGACACTGTAGCAAAATGTTCGGCACACGCTCACGAATCAGCGCCAAGCGTTCCCACGGGTCTTCTGTAAGGAAGCGCATAGACACATCAAAGGTTGCTCCACCCCAACATTCAAGTGAGAACAAATTCGGCATTGCGCGCGCATAAGCATCAGCAATTGCGACAATGTCGTGGGTCCGCATACGTGTTGCAAGCAACGACTGGTGTGCATCGCGCATGGTTGTGTCTGTAATCAGCGTACGATCTTGTTCACGCATCCATTTGGCGAGGCCTTCAGGGCCGCGTTTTTCCAAAATCTGCTTCGTACTATCAAGTGCTGGCTGGCGATAAATCGGTGCCACAGGAATACGCAAACCATCCAGTGGCTTTACGCGACCTTTAACATCTGGATGCCCGTTAACAGACACATCAGCAACATAGCGCAACAACTTGGTTGCACGGTCACGACGTTGAACTTTGTCGAAAAGCTCTGGCGTGTTGTCGATGAACTTTGTTGTGTAGGTATCGTTTTTGAATTTCTCATGGGTGATGATGTTTTCAAGGAACGTCAAGTTGGTCGACACACCGCGAATACGAAACTCGCGCAAAGCACGGTCCATACGTTTGATCGCCTCAGCAGAGGTTGGCGCCCATGCGGTGACCTTCTCCAAAAGCGGATCATAAAAACGCGTAATCACAGCACCCGAATAAGCCGTGCCGCCATCAAGACGAATACCAAAACCTGTCGCGCCACGATAAGCTGTGATGCGGCCATAGTCTGGAATGAAATTTTGTTCAGGGTCTTCAGTTGTAATCCGACACTGAAGTGCATGACCATTCATGGTGATCTCAGGCTGTGCTGGAACACCCGACTTCTCATCGCCAATTGCAAAGCCATCCAAAATATGGATCTGCGCTTTAACAATATCGATACCGGTAATTTCTTCCGTTACCGTGTGCTCAACCTGAATACGTGGATTAACCTCAATGAAGTAAAATTCATCGGTGTCAGCATCCATCAAGAATTCAACAGTACCCGCACCGATATAATCGGTTGCTTCGCCCAAAGCGATAGCCGCGTCGGTCAAGCCTTTGCGGATTTCTGGTGTTACATAAGGTGCTGGTGCACGCTCGACAACTTTTTGGTTGCGGCGCTGAACAGAACAATCGCGTTCAAACAAATGCACAACATTGCCGTGGGTATCGCCAAGCATTTGCACTTCAACGTGGCGGGCGCGTTCAACTAGTTTTTCCAGATAAACTTCGTCCTTACCGAATGCCGCACGTGCTTCGCGTTTGGCTTCAGTTACTTCACGTTCAATTTCTTCCTCGGCACGGATAACCCGCATACCGCGGCCACCGCCGCCCCAAGAGGCTTTCAGCATCAATGGATAACCAACGCCTTTCGCCATTTTTTTGATTTCATCAAAATCATCTGGCAAAGGCTGGGTCGCAGGAACAACAGGCACACCCACTTTTTCCGCTAAGTTACGCGCTGAGACTTTGTTGCCGAGCGAGCGCATCGTGGATGCTTTAGGGCCAATAAAGGTAAGGCCTGCTTCTTCACAAGCATCAACAAATTCTGGGCTTTCTGAAAGAAGGCCATAACCTGGGTGGATCGCATCTGCACCCGAAATTTTCGCAATACGTAAAATCTCATCAATCGACAAATAAGCTTCAATCGGCCCCATGCCGCGACCAATTTGATAGGCTTCATCAGCTTTAAAGCGATGCAGCGCCAATTTGTCTTCTTCAGCAAAAACAGCAACTGTTTTCAGGTCAAGTTCATTGGCAGCGCGAAATATACGGATTGCAATTTCTGAACGGTTAGCAACGAGAATTTTTTTAATAGCCATGGGGTCTCCTATCCGGGTTGGAGAATTCAGCGAACCGCTGAATCTGGCGCGTTTGATTGTTTGAAGAAGCTAATAGCGCAATTGTGCACCTGCGAAAAGACCCAGAAACCCGCAATTAATAAAAATGGACTGTAAAATAATAAAAACCAAAAAGAAGTTGGGAAATTCAGCCTAACTAGAAATGCCGCCAGAACTATTTGGCGTCCACTTTTCATCGCTCGTCAAAGCGCATTCATCAGCATCAACCTGCAATTGATTTAAGCCATCTTCAACGCGGGTACCTCTAATGACAACATCAGGTGCAATTTCAGCGAGCGGCATAAGCACAAACACGCGGTCCAGCATGTGTTTATGCGGCACTGTCAGGTCATCCGTTGAAAGCTCATGGTCACCGCAATAGAGGATGTCAATATCAATCAACCTTGGGCCCCAGCGGATTGTTTTGACCCGCCCCATCTTATTCTCAATAGCTTGCGTCGCTGTCATTAGCGCTCGTGGCGACAGGTTCGTCTCACCGATTACGCATAGATTGAGAAAGGAAGCTTGATCTTCAACGCCCCAAGGTGCGGTTTCATAAAAGCTGGAAGCGACAGTGAGTCTTAAACCATCGCTCGCATGCAACGCATCGAGCGCTTCATTTAAAACCGCAATACGATCACCCTGATTACTGCCAAGCGAAAAGCCGACAGGTTGCCAGATTTTATCAGCCGATGTCATCACGGGTCCGAACAATCTGCACGCCAAGATAATCAACCACTTGGGGCACAGGCGCCGAACGCTTGCGGATGGTGACTTTGATTGATGTTATGTCTTCATAGCGTTTCAAAGAGGTGATCGCGATCTCATGGCCAAATTTCTCGATCAACGCAAACGGTCCACTGTTTGAAACATCTTCTGCAATTTGAGTAAGTGAGCCATAACAAACGGCGGTTGAATAATCATCCTCTGCCGCGAAAGAACGGGTATCCAGCTCGCATTCAATATCGATATCGAACTTTTGCCCAAGCGTGTTTTCCTCTTGGAAAACCCCATGGTGAGCATGCAACCGCAAATTAGAAACGAGTATTTTATCGCTCATATCTGTCTCCTGATCATCCGTTCAATATGATCTTATTCGAGCTATGCACTTAACCACGTGCGGCGTCAATCTGCATGAAAACGTCAATCGCCTCGCGATGCGGTTTAACATCGTGCACCCTGATGATTGAAACACCTTCATAAATGCTCAGCAAATTAGCAGACAATGTACCAAACAAGCGCTCATCAACTTCCGCATTGAGGATCGCCCCAAGGAACCGTTTTCGCGATAGCCCCATCAAAACCGGAAAGCCATAGCGCTTTACGCAATCAAGATTGGCAAGCACTTTGATGTTTTGGTCAAAGTCTTTGCCAAACCCAATGCCGGGGTCGAGCACAATTCGGCCCTCTTTAATACCTGCCTTGCGCGCAATCTCTAGCGAGCGCGCGAACCAGCGCTCCATGTCGTCCAAAATGTCGATCGTTCCGTCGATACCATCAAACCGATTATGCATAATCACCACGTCGCTATCGTGATCAGCAGCAACGTTCGCAAGGTCAGCGTCACGCTGCAAACCCCAAACGTCATTGATGATTTTTGCGCCGCGCGCCAATGCAAATCGGGCTGTTTCGGCTTTATAAGTATCGATGGAAATCGGAATGCTAATGTTACCATCAAGCGCATCAAAAATGGGGCCAAGCCGCGCGCATTCATCTTCTACAGTTACAGCCTCATGGCCCGGCCTTGTTGATTCAGCACCGATATCAAGAATATCAGCACCATCAGCTTCCATTAGGCGGGCTTGTTCCAAAGCATGTTCAGGGGCATCAAATGCACCGCCATCGGAAAAAGAATCCGGCGTTACATTCAAAATTCCCATAATCTGAGGGCGTTTCATCGACAACAGTCTTTCTCAACGCGAGGGCCAAATGGCAGCTTAATCGTCCATTTTCAAAGCCGCAATAAAGGCTTCTTGCGGGATTTCCACCTTACCAAATTGACGCATCTTCTTCTTACCCGCCTTCTGCTTTTCAAGCAGTTTGCGTTTACGAGATACATCACCACCGTAACATTTTGCGGTCACATCTTTACGCAAAGCAGAAATTGTTTCGCGTGCAATCACCTTACCACCAATGGCTGCTTGAATTGGAATTTTAAACATATGACGCGGGATCAAGTCTTTCAACTTCTCACACATCACACGGCCACGCGCATCTGCCTGTGAACGGTGGACCAGCATGGAAAGCGCATCAACAGGCTCGGCATTAACTAGCAGCGACATCTTCACCAAATCACCAGCGCGGTAATCGGTGATGTTATAATCGAAGCTGGCATAGCCTTTGGAAATCGACTTCAAGCGATCATAAAAATCAAACACCACTTCATTGAGTGGTAGATCATAGGTGAGCATCGCCCGTGTGCCGACATAGGTCAGCTCAATTTGGATGCCTCGGCGCTCTTGGCAGATTTTGAGAATTGGGCCCAAATATTCATCGGGCGTCAAAATCGTCGCTCTAATCCAAGGTTCGCGCACTTCGTCAATTTTCACCACATCAGGCATATCAGCCGGATTGTGCAGCATAATCTCAGAGCCATCCGTCATGGTCATTTCATAAACCACACTTGGCGCCGTCGCGATGAGATCGAGATTGAACTCGCGCTCTAACCGCTCTTGAATGATTTCCAAGTGCAACAGCCCCAAGAAGCCACAACGGAAACCGAAGCCGAGAGCGGCAGACGATTCCATCTCAAATGAGAAACTCGCATCGTTCAACCGCAGCTTGCCTGTTGCCGCGCGCAATTCTTCAAAGTCATTGGCATCAACAGGAAACAAGCCACAAAATACAACAGGCTGCGCTTCACGGAAACCACCAAGCGGTTCCACATTGCTGCCTTTGGCATCACAAATCGTATCACCCACACGGGTATCAGCCACTTCTTTAATGGAAGCGGTAATGAACCCAATTTCACCGGGGTAAAGCGTTTCCATCGCTTCCATTTTAGGCCGGAAGACACCCATGCGCTCAATGCCATAGGTGGCATCGGTGCCCATCATTTTGATTTGTTGACCCTTTTTCATGGTGCCATCAATGATGCGGACAATCACAACAACACCGAGATACACATCATAATATGAATCAACCAGCATCGCTTTTAGCGGCGCATCGCGGTCCCCTTCAGGTGCAGGCAAACGCTCAACGATGGCATCGAGAACATCTTCAATACCAATGCCTGTTTTCGCCGAAATCATTACCGCTTCAGACGCATCAAGACCGATCACATCTTCAATCTGAGCTTTAATCCGGTCTGGTTCCGCCGCAGGCAAGTCAATTTTGTTGAGGACAGAAACGATCTCATGGTCCACCTCAATTGCCTGATACACATTGGCAAGGGTCTGCGCTTCCACACCTTGGGATGCATCCACCACCAAAAGCGAGCCTTCACAAGCAGCAAGCGAGCGGTTCACCTCATAGGCAAAATCCACGTGGCCCGGCGTGTCGATTAGGTTCAACACATAAGTAGAACCATCGCGGTGCGGATATTCAAGTCGCACGGTCTGCGCCTTAATCGTAATGCCGCGTTCGCGTTCAATGTCCATATTGTCGAGTACTTGGTTGGTCATCTCACGCTGAGTTAGACCGCCTGTCACTTGGATCAAGCGATCAGCCAATGTGGATTTCCCATGGTCAATATGGGCAACAATTGAAAAATTTCGGATTTTGGATATGTCTGTCATGAGGGTCAGATAGCATCGGTTGCAACGGCTGGAAAGGAGATTTAAGCGCAAAGGCTAATTCTTCTTGTAAGTTAGCCTTTTTATCAGGGTAATTAGACCCAAAAAACCGCTCTAATTGGCCAAAGCATCAACCAACCAAGGCAGGCTCACTTCATAACGCGGGCCAATGGTGCCGTGGCCGCCGTCAAATTCTTCAAATCGACCTTTGACGTTAGCCTCTTCCATCATTCGCACAACGCGCCGTGTGCCATAAAGGATATTGTATTCATCCTGACGCCCACAATCGATATAAACCGCTTTTGCTTGTTTAAAAGCGTCCATCGTGTTGGGAACAAATGTCAGCGGATCAAACGCCAACCACTTTTGCCAATGCTCTTGGATAAATTCGCAGGTGTCGCGCGTCACAGGCAATCTGACGTCAAGCGGAGCACCTGCACCACCGACAGGGTCATAGCTCGCCGCCATGGCAAGCATCATAAGGGCAGAAATCTGCTCACCCTTCGGCTTTTCTTGGCGCCAAAAGGCATCCAGAAACGCTTGCGCGTTAAAATCATAAGCACCGAGTACACGCAGCGCTTTTGGCAGTTCGCCGCGATAAACGAAATCAAATCCGCAATCGCCAGCATGACTGCCAGCGGCTGCCCAAACATCAGGACGTTTCGCCAAATTATAAAGCGCGCCATATCCACCAGATGAATGACCAAACAGTCCACGACAACCCTCACCGCCACAGCCATATTTTTCTTCAAGGGCGGGCACAAGATCATCTGCCAATGCAGAAGACCAATTGCCGATAACAGCAGAATTCACAAATTGTGTGCCACCAAGCCGATTATAGCTATCAACGAAAGCCACCACACAAGGCGCAAGCTCGCCACTTTCAAACAAGCGATCGAGACGTTCAGGAATACTCTCACCAAAATTGCGCCACCCCGTTAAAGAGGGCCCACTATTGAGATATGAGGCAAGGCACACAAGCAGCGGCAAACCAGCAGTTTCATGGCTTTTTGGGTACCATACGGCCACACCTTTAAGCGGATTGTCCCCCATCCAATTGCCTTCAAGCGCTTTTAGAGGGAGATCAAATTCTTCAAGTTTAGAAACATTTGAGCAATTAGGGCGCCGCATTTTGCTTTTCTTCTGCTGCTTCTTCTGCAGCTTTTCTAGTATGCCGCTTATTAAGTGGATCAATGGAGGCAACTTCGCCGCTCCATACGATATTTTTATAGTCAAAACCTTTGACTAAGGTTGGTTTGACCACTTCAAAATAGGGCGACAAATCAAAATCACGCGGTGCAAAGAGCGAGTGATGCCTGATATGCATGACTTCTGACTGACAATGCCCTTTAGCGCAGTCTTTGCTTTCAATATCGTCAAAGACTGGCAAAACCGGATAACCAACCTCTTGAAAAGCTTGTGCAATCAACGTGGAGCAAATTGCACGACTGGGATCACCTGATCCAAGCGAAATCATCCGTCGGCGGATGGGCGCTGGGAAAGGGATCGGAAAGAAATAGCGCAGCATGTCAAAAATGTTGGAATGGTCATACTGCGTGCCAATTCTCGAAATCGCATAATGGATTACTTTTTCCGTATCTTCATCACTCAATGAGACAGGCCGACAAATCCGCGTATTATAAGTCTCATACTTAGAAAGCGGCACTGCGACGCAGCCCTCACCCAAGTTCACCTCAACAAGACAAGGCCGGTCTTCAGGGTCATTATCTTGATCAATGGGAACACTAACAGAATCGCCCACATACATCGCCGCATGAGACCACGTTGATTGGGTCAAATATTTGATAGCAGATGAAACTTGGCGGTTTCCTTCAACCAGCACAATATCCCCTGGCCGCAAAATGGCACGCATGGTTTTAAGGTCTGATGGCGTAAACGGCACATAGCCGCTCTTTTCCATATTCAAACCCTTGGCGACAAAGCGACCAATGCGATCAAAAATTGTGTCTTTTCCGGTCTCAGACATCGTTATTCACAACACTTTCCAAGCAAACCAACTCTAAATCAGAACAAATAGGCTGCATAAACCTTTGTAGTCCAAAACCTCTATATTCTCCAGAATTAACATGATCAACTGCTTGGAAAGCACAAACGCGTGCGCATAGTCCGTATAATCAGCAGTTTTGCGGCATTCCAACCGCATTGATCCATTGACAAAAGAGGGCTTTCCCCTCTATACCTCGCTCAATTCTTGGAAATGAAACCCATTTCCGGCTGACCATGGTTGCGATCATGGAGGTTAACATCAGACAGCGCGATGCGCCCTCTGGTGTAATTTTGCTTTGCTTTGTTGGTCTACGCCAACATGGCTGTTTTGTTGGTGGTTTACCCACCTGAAGATGAGGGAACGCGATGTTTGAAAGTCTGTCCGACCGCCTTGGCTCGATATTTGACGGCCTAACAAAACGTGGCGCCCTCTCAGACAAAGACGTCAACGAAGCCCTTCGTGAAGTGCGCCGCGCCCTAATCGAGGCCGATGTAGCCCTTGATGTTGTGCGCTCCTTCACAGACCGCGTACGCAGCAAAGCTGTTGGTGCGGATGTTGTAAAATCAATCAAACCGGGCCAAATGGTCGTCAAGATCGTGCATGACGAATTGGTCGCAATGCTCGGTTCTGATGCAGAGCCGATTGATCTCGCCTCAACCCCGCCTGTCGCCATTATGATGGTTGGTTTGCAAGGGTCAGGTAAAACAACGACCTCTGCCAAAATTGCCCGTCGCCTCCAAAACCGCGACAAGAAAAAAGTTTTGATGGCCTCCCTCGATGTGCGCCGTCCTGCCGCTCAAAAACAGCTTGCTGTACTAGGTGAGCAAAACGATGTGGACACGCTTCCAATCGTTGAAGGCCAAATGCCAGTGCAAATTGCTGAGCGCGCGCAAACGGCAGCTCGTCTTGGTGGTTATGATGTCGTGATCCTCGATACAGCTGGTCGTCTCGCAATTGACGAACCGCTTATGCAGGAAATGGCCGACATCAAGAAAGCCACCAACCCGCATGAAGTTTTGCTGGTTGCTGACTCGCTAACAGGTCAAGACGCAGTCAACCTTGCCAAGAGCTTTAACGAGCGCGTTGATATTACAGGTATCGTCCTTACCCGTGTTGACGGTGATGGCCGTGGCGGTGCAGCGCTTTCTATGCGCGCTGTCACTGGCAAACCAATCAAGCTTATTGGTGTTGGTGAAAAAGCCGAAGACCTAGAAGATTTCTACCCCAACCGAATTGCCGACCGCATTTTGGGCATGGGCGATATCGTTAGCCTTGTTGAAAAAGCATCTGAGGCAATCGACCAAGAAAAAGCCGCCGAAATGGCTGCGAAAATGCAGAAGGGTCTATTCGACCTCAACGACCTGCATGAGCAACTTGAGCAGATGAAAAACCTCGGCGGCATGGGCGGCATTATGTCGATGATGCCCGGCATTGGCAAAATGAAGAAGCAGATGGATGCCGCAGGCATGGATGACAGCATCTTCAAACGTCAGCAGGCGATTATTACGTCGATGACCAAGAAAGAGCGCGCCACACCAAAGCTTTTAAACGCCAACCGCAAAAAACGGATCGCGAAAGGCTCTGGCACGGAAGTCTCCGAGATCAACAAGCTTCTCAAGATGCACCGCCAAATGGCAGACATGATGAAAGCCATGGGCGGCAAAGGTAAGAAAAAGGGCATCATGGGCGCCCTCGGCTCCATGATGGGCGGCGGTATGCCTGGTGGCGGAATGCCTGGCATGCCTCCTGGCATGGACCCCTCACAGATGGACCCGAAAGAACTTGAAAAAATCGCCAAACAAATGGGTGGCGGACTTCCTGGTGGAATGGGCGGTTTAGGCGGAATGCCCGGTGGCATGCCAAAACTCCCAGGCCTTGGTGGCGGCGGCCTTCCCGGCATGCCGAAGGGTCCGAAAAAGAAATGACAACCTTCGCAACCATTCCAACACTCGAGACCGAACGTCTCATCTTGCGCGGCTTCCGCGAGGATGATCACGCGTCTTTGTGTGTGATTGAGAGCGACGAAGAAATGACCCGTTTTACTGGCGGCGTTCATAATGAAGATCAAGCATGGCGCTACATGGCCGTGATGATTGCCCACTGGACCTTGCGTGGCTTCGGCCCGTTTGCGCTGGAAGAAAAAGCAACCAATGCTCTCATTGGCTATTGCGGACCGTGGGCGACCCCAAAATTCCCTGAACCGGAAATTTGCTACACGCTAGCACGCACGGCACAGGGTAAAGGCTATGCTAGTGAGGCGCTGAAAGCGGCTCTCAGCTTTGTCTATTTTAATCTCGGTTGGGAAACAGCAATGAGCTGTATCGACCGCGACAACCACGCCTCTCAAACTGTCTCCCAGAAAATGGGTGCGGTGAAAGAACAAACCGATGTGCCTCTTGGCGACTACAAAGTCGACATTTGGCGTCATCTTCCCCCTCAAGAATTTAAAGAACTTCACTAAAGGAAAAAAACAATGGCTACTAAAATCCGTCTTGCCCGTGGTGG